>CAYXCK010000019.1:0-20480 GCA_964463575.1 uncultured archaeon | reverse complement strand
ATTCCAAAACAGCTACGCGAGTTCCTTTTTTAACTCCAAGCTCTTCCAAGGCATTTGCAAGCTTGTGGACTCTTTTATAGAGATCGCTGTATGTATAGCGGTGTATGTCTCTATATACTATTTCCTGTCTCGGAGCGTAGCGATGTCCGCTCTCAAATATGTGTTTTATCAAAAGCTGATAATCATACGCTTCGCCCATGGGTGCTCTGATCAGATTGAATTTTAAAAATTTTTCCAGTTTTTGTGATCTGGAATAGTTGTGAAAGATATTTATCGCTTAAGGACATCTCTTTCTAATGCCCTTAACACCGATGGACATTTACAAGTTATTACCCAAAACGAATTGTAAGAAATGTGGTGAACAAACCTGCATGAGCTTTGCTTTTAAGCTGCTTAACAGAGAGAAAAAGCTTGAAGACTGCAGACCGCTTTTTGAGGAGAAAAAATATGAAGTTCAGTTAAAAAAACTTAGAGAGATCCTTAAGCCTCTAGAAAAGGCTACAGAAACAGGTTTAATAGTTGACAGCGATAAATGCAATGGCTGCGGGAATTGTATTGTTGTTTGTCCCGTCCATGTTGAAAAGGATCCACAAGGGGCCGGAAGTGGGAGAGGTCCAACGATATCGGATCCGATTTACAGGATAGAAAACGGAAAACTTGTAATTAAAAACATGCATGCTTGCAGGAGATACGGAAAGAGCAGAATCCTCTGTGTTGTTTGCAGGGAAAACTGTCCGACAGATGCGATAAGTTTCTTGGAGGGATGAAAATGATCTGCACAGCATGCTCTTGTTTATGTGATGATATAGAACTCGAAAACGGAAAAATTTTGAATGCCTGTGAGAGAGGTTACAAGCACATTTCCGAATACAGGCAAAACAGGGCGAAGAACTCTGTGAATGGGAAGGAAGTAGATTTGGATAAAGCGATAGAGGCTGCAGTTGAAATTCTTAAATCTGCAAGTTCACCTGTTATCTATGGAATGGATACGGTAACAGTTGAGGCGCAGAGATTAGCAATAAAGATAGCCGAGAAGCTCGGAAGCTATATCGACGACAACTCTTCCTTTTGCCTTGGGGAATTCGTTGAGGCAATACTGAAAAAGGAAGTCCCATCGGCAACCCTTGATCAAGTCAGAGATTATGCGTACGTGATAATTTACTGGGGTACAAACGTTTATCGAAGCCTTCCAAGGCATATGTCAAAGTACACGTATTATCCAAGGGGAGCAAAAAGAAACAGAGGGTATGATGAAGACAGGTTCCTTGTAGTAATAGACATAAGGAAATCGGAGATAGCAAAGCTCGCAAAAAAGAATGCAAAGTTTATAAAGGTGGAAAACGATATTGAGCTGGTGGAATCCTTTTTGAAAGCAGTTGAAGGAAAAGCATCCAAATACGATGTGGGTGGAGTAATAAGAGAGATGAAAAGAGCTGATTTTAACGTTGTTTTTGGAGGTCTCGGGCTCAAATATGGTCTTAAAGGCAACTATGAGCTGTTTTTTGAATTCATAAGAAAGATGAACGAAATAACTCCGCTATACTTCTTACCTTCCGGATTCCACTCGAATATGCGGGGATTTAATGAGACTCTTTTCGAGACTGTTGGAGCTGTCAACAGATTCAGTTTTTCTGAAAAAAAGAGCGACAAAGCGTTTGAATTTTCCGAATTGCTTAAGAGGAATGCTATAGATGCTGCCCTGATAATAGGTACCGATCCAATTTCTTCTCTTCCATACGATGTCTCCAGAAATTTGATGGCAGTGAAAAAGATAACTATCGATCCTAAGAACACAGTAACTGGAAGCATATCAGAAGTCTCAATTCGATCTGCTTTATCGGGAATAGAATCTGGAGGGGAAATGGTCAGAAGCGATGGAGTTAGACAAAAGCTTAGACCTATCGAAAAAACTGAATACGACGATGTTTACATACTGAAGAAAATTTTGGAGGGGTTGTAATGCTTCGCATTGCAAGGTTATTGAAGTTCGAAGCTCTTATTATTGTGGCGAGACATTCGGCTGAGCAGAAAGAAGCGTTTATCTATTTGAATCCTGAGTTTGCAAAAAGAAGCGGTATAAAGGAAGGAGATGTCGTTTCAGTTGTGAGGGGTGATAGAAAAGTGAACTTGAGGGTGAAGTTCCTCGACACCGCTCCTGAAGATGGAGGAATAATCCCGAATTCAATATTTGCAAATTATTTATCCGACTTCCAGAACTTTAAGAGTTTCAGGGCATATATAGAGATAGCCGAGGGTGGGGAAAGCAAAGTTGAGGATATACTCAAGATTGTGATGGCCAGGAAGTAGCCTCCAGTCGAAAAATAAAAAAGAAGGATCATAAATGTTTCGGAATACAAAAAGATTTTTTTATTAACGCTAAATTGCTTTATGCATCTGACACTTGACAAATTTTTCCCAATTTTCGAAGTCGAGAAGGATGATCGATCTTGGAGACTGGAAGACATTCAAAACTATCATAAAAGCCTGATTGAGAAATTTGAGGAAGCCTACAAAATCGCTGAAGCGGCTAGAATTAAATGCCTTGATCCGGAACCAAAAGTCGAGATTCTGATAGCAAAAGACATGGCTGAAAGGGTTGAAAAGCTCATAGGCTTCGAAGGAATCGCCAAAAGAATAAGAGAACTTGAAGAAAGCGGAGTTGCGAGAGATAAGATGTGCTTTATAATAGCAGATGAGATAATAGAGGGTAAATTTGGCAAAATGGACGTTTTAAGTGCGATAGACAGGACCATAAGAACGGCTGTAGCAATAATGACAGAAGGTGTTGTGGCAGCGCCGATAGAGGGAATTGCAAAAGTTGGAATCGACAAGAATTATGATGGCTCTAGTTTTCTGAAGGTTTATTACGCCGGGCCAATTAGGAGTGCAGGGGGGACTGCACAGGTAATATCGGTGCTAATAGCGGATTACGTTAGGAGAAAGCTTGGAATAGGAAGGTATATCCCAACTGAAGAGGAAATATTAAGATACTGTGAAGAAATTCAGCTCTATAAGAGGGTAGCAAATCTTCAGTATTTGCCGAGTGATGAGGAAATAAGGCTAATAGTGTCCAATTGCCCAATATGTATTGATGGTGAAGCAACAGAAGATGTTGAAGTCTCTGGATACAGAAATCTACCCAGAGTTGAAACTAACAGGGTAAGAGGGGGGATGGCACTTATAATTGCTGAGGGAATAGCTTTAAAAGCCCCAAAGCTTAAGAAAATGGTTGAGGAGCTTAAAATAGATGGCTGGGAGTGGCTAGAGAAATTAATTAAGAAGGAATCTGAGGAGGATGTTGATTTAAAGCCGAGAGCAAAATATTTAGCAGATATAGTAGCTGGCAGACCGGTTTTGAGTCACCCCTCTAAAAAGGGCGGCTTTAGGCTCAGGTATGGAAGGGCGAGGAATTCCGGACTCGCAACCGTTGGAATAAATCCGGCAACAATGATCCTAATAGACTTTATTGCGATAGGGACTCAGATGAAAATAGAAAGACCGGGAAAAGCTGGGAGTGTTGTGCCGGTAACGACAATTGAAGGTCCCACGGTTCGATTGAAAAATGGAGATGTTGTGAAAATAAATTCGGTAAAAGAAGCCCTCGAATTAAAGGAAGAAGTCGAGAAAATATTGGATCTTGGTGAAATTCTGGTAAACTATGGCGACTTTCTTGAGAACAACCATCCACTGATTCCGGGAGCTTATTGCTACGAGTGGTGGGTGCAGGAATCGAAAGTCGAGATTGAGGATCCAAGTGAGGAAGAAGCTCTTAAGCTTTGCGACGAGCTCAACGTTCCACTGCATCCAAAGTGGACGTATCTTTGGCATGATATAGGTATAGAGGAATACTGTTATCTCAGAGATTTCATAAGCGAGCGAGGGAAAATAGAAGGACAGGGGAGATTTTTGGTCTTGCCAAGGGATTCTAGAGCCAAGGAAATCCTTGAAAAGTTGCTAGTAGAGCACAAGGTCAGAGAAGAAATTGTAATCGAAGATTGGAAAGTTTTAATCCGCTGTCTTGGACTGGATCAGAAGTTGAGGAAATTTGGAGAGATAAAGGGCAACAATGTTCTTGAGATAATTAGAAACGTTTCCGGACTGATAGTTAGAGAAAAAGCCCCTTCAAGAATCGGGGCAAGAATGGGAAGACCTGAAAAAGCCAAGGAACGTAAAATGAGTCCTCCTCCTCACATTCTATTTCCGGTAAGCTTTGCTGGTGGGAAAACGAGGGATTTAAAGAGCGCACTTGAACACTCGGACGGAATATCGAAGGGAGAAGTTGAGGTAGAAGTTGCCTTAAGGATTTGCACAAGCTGTGGAAAAGAGAACTTCTGGCTGAAATGCGAGTGCGGCGGAAGAACTCAACAGGTATATTACTGCCCAAAGTGTAAATCAAAGACAGGTTCGGAGAAGTGTAGATGTGGCTCTGAAACTAGGGGATATTCGAGAAGAGTTGTTGATATCAGAAAACTGTATGATGATGCACTCAAAAGGCTAGGAGAATACGACAGCCTAGAAATCGTGAAAGGTGTTATCGGTTTAACTTCGAAAAATAAGATTCCCGAAAGAATAGAGAAGGGAATACTTAGAGCAAAACATGATGTCTACGTTTTCAAAGATGGAACGATTAGGTATGACATGACGGATCTACCGCTGACTCATTTTAGGCCGAGAGAAATAGGTGTCAGCGTCGAGAGACTCAGAAATCTTGGGTACACAAGAGATTACATGGGTAGGGAACTCAAGAATGAGGACCAGATTTTGGAGCTTAAGCCTCAGGACATAATCGTCTCTAAAGAATGCGCCGAATACCTTTGTAAAGTTGCGAGATTTATCGATGACTTGTTGACAAAGTTCTACGGTCTTGAGCCTTACTACAGGGTTGAAAAGCCAGAGGATCTGATAGGTCACTTGGTAATCGCATTGGCACCACATACGTCCGCCGGTGTTCTCGGGAGGATAATAGGATTTGCCGATATCCTTGCTTGTTATGCTCATCCCTATTTCCATGCTGCAAAGAGAAGGAATTGTGATGGAGATGAAGATTGTGTGATGTTACTTCTAGACGGTCTAATAAATTTCTCGAGACATTTCCTGCCCGAAAAGAGAGGAGGTCAAATGGATGCCCCACTCGTTCTGACAACAATAGTAGATCCAAGAGAGGTGGATAAGGAGGTCCACAACATGGACATAGTATTCCGCTATCCGCTGGAATTTTACAATGCAACTCTGCGGTTTGCAAATCCAAAAGAATGCGAGGAAATGGTTGAAAAGGTGAAGGACAGACTCAAGGATGATTCAAGGTTTTTCAATCTCGGATTCACTCACGACACCGACATAACGCTCGGGGTCAGGGAAAGTGCTTACAAAAAGTTAAAGACAATGAATGAGAAGGTTGAAAAGCAGATGGAGATAGCCAGAAAAATATCCGCGGTTGACGAGGATGATGTAGCTGAAAGGGTCATCACGATTCACTTTCTTCCAGACATTATTGGCAATTTGAGGGCTTTTTCAAGACAGGAGTTTCGATGCGTTGACTGCAATGAGAAATATAGAAGGATTCCACTGAAGGGCAAATGCAGAAAATGTGGCGGAAATTTAACGCTTACTGTCCATAGCAGTTCCATAGTGAAGTACTTGGACATATCTAAGAAATTATGTGAAAACTACAAGGTCTCAGAATACACGAGACAGAGGTTAAAGTTAATAGAGCACGAGATAAGGTCGCTATTCGAGCAGAAGCAAATCACGCTTTCTGATATACTTTCCTGACGTGATCGGCGATTATTTTGGCAACACTTATCTTGGAGAATATCCTTTCAATTGTGTCGGTTGCGACAATGTCTTCAATGCCAGATGAGAAAAGCTTGACTGCAGCAAAATCCGCAAGAACAGCGTGAACGCATGCACACTCGACTCTTTTTGCTCCAAGTTCGTATAATTTCTTTGCAGCTTCTACTACTGTTCCTCCGGTTGATATTATGTCATCTACAATCAATACGGTCTTTCCATTTACTTCCACATTCTTCGGAGATATCTCGACTGTTTGTGCATCAATTCTTTTCTTTTCGAGCCAATCCCACTCTGCATTTGCAATGCTTGCAGCAACCTTAACTCTCTCTGCGGAGCCTTTATCAGGAGAAATCATAACAACATCTTTTCCCCTGAAATGTTCACCGATGAGGGGCATGGCATCTAAATCAAAAAGCTTTTTGAACTTTTCTTTGGCCTTTTCGCTGTGAATATTTACAGTCAGAATTCCCTCAACTCTCTCCTCAAGCATTTTTGCGATGGCCCTTATGCTTACTGCTTCTCCCTCAAGGAATTCCCTGTCTTGTCTCGCATAACCCATGTATGGAACGATGAGGAAAATGTCCCCTTTCAGGGCATCGAAAATTAGGTTAATTAGGATAATATCGTTGCTTGAGTTAATACTCGAAATTACCAAATGATTGCTCCCCTCGCTCTCAACTCTAACGTATAGCTCTCCATCCGGAAATTTCTTGAAGTGGGTTTTTGCAAGTTTCAAACCGAGAATTTCGGCTACTCTCTTTCCTAGCATAGGTGAAGAGGGCGTCAGGATTAGGTCCATAAAAAGTGTAGACTTATAAAAATATTTTTCTCATAATTTCGATACTGATAGTTTTAAACTGATAATATAAAAATAAATTATCGCTTTTTGAACACTTCAAGCATTTCGACAGGAATTGGCAGTATTATAGTGGTATTCTTTTCAGCAGCAACTTCATTAAGCGTTTGCAGGTATCTAAGAAACAGAGCACCCTCGCTCTTTGCAAGAACTTCAGCTGCCTCTTTTAATTTCATTGCTGCCTGATATTCTCCTTCAGCCCTTATTATCTTTGACCTTCTTTCCCTCTCAGCCTCAGCTTGCATTGCCATCACCCTTCGCATTTCTTCGGGTAGTTCTACGTCTTTTATTTCAACCGCTGTAACCTTTATACCCCAAGAGCTGGTAGCTTCATCTATTATCTGCTGGATCTTGATATTCAACTTATCCCTTTCCGAAAGAACTTCGTCAAGTTCTGCTTGGCCAATTATGCTTCTGAGCGTTGTTTGCGCAATCTGGGCGGTTGCATATTTATAATCATAAACTTCTGTTACGGCTTTATTCGGATCCACAACCCTGTAGTAGACCACCGCATTTACTTTCACAGTAACATTATCCTTGGTCACAACTTCTTGTGGCGGGACATCGTAGGTTACTGTTCTCAAATCAACTTTCACAACACTATCGACGAATGGCAATATGAAGAAAAGACCGGGTCCTTTTGCCCCAACCAGCCTTCCAAGTCTGAAAATCACTCCTCTTTCGTATTCTTTGACTATTCTTATTGCTGACACGAAAAAGATCAGCAGTATCAGCAATATACCCCAGTAATACCAGGCCACCATAGCGATGAATTTGTCACGTAATTTATAAATCTTTACTCAGCAATAGATGCATGAGACTGAAAGGCCTACACTTTCAGGGAAGCTAGGAAATTCGCCGGAGTCTCAGCATAGAAGTGCTGGCTGAGGAGGAATGTATAAAAGCAAGATAAAACGCATCTTGGGGGAATGCAAGAACTGCGTTAGCATTAAAAGCAGAGGAATGCAAGGGGAAAAGGTCTGAGTATTGGTCTGTACGGATTATTACTCAGTCCGGAACCCTTGCGAGTATTATTGTGCACTCTTCCTCAACTATCCTGAGTATTTCGAAGCCAACCTTTTCAAGTTCTTTAATATATTCCTCCAAGCTTAAATCGCCCTTGAAAGAAAAACTCTTGAAATTCTTTTCAATTTTTTCAAATCTCCACAGATTCCATTCGAAATCCCTCACTGTAAATCCCTCTTTCGGGAAGTACTGCCTGTTTATGTAAATTCCCCCTGGTTTTAGGGCTTTGTAGATCTTAGGAATCAGCTCGGCCCTTTTTCCTCCGGGGTTGAAGGAAGAGAATACTATATCAAAATCCGTTCCGATGGGATCTATGAAGAAGTTTCCTGGGACGAATTCGATTCTTTCTGCTCCGATATTTTTTAAGAAGCTTTTTGCAACTTCAACAACTTCGGGAAGATCAAAAACAACCGCCTTCAAATTTTTATTTAAAAGTGTGAAGGCATATGCATAGAGACCATGTCCTCCGCCTAGATCGAGCAACCTTTCAGCTTTTTTGAACTCTTCAAGTTCGGAAACAAAATTTACAACCTTTATATCCCCCAACAGCGCGAACTTTCCGAGAGAAATAATTCTGTTCCTGAAAAACTCCTCTTCTCTTCTTTTTGTTCCCTTCAGCGCCCTCTCCAGATTCAGCCATAAATCTATTTCTTTGAGTTTTTCTTCTATCAGATCCCCAATTGAAAGCTTGGACTTGAAGAGTATCTTACATAAATTTGAGATTTTAAATTTTTCATCTCCTTCAACCAACCCCTTGGACTTCAGAAAGTATAGCAGGGCTCTTGTGGCCATCAAATCAAAGCCAAATCGATTTGAAATATCCTCAACGCTTCTCTCATCTTCTAGGAAGTCAAAAAGCTTCGATCGATAACAAAATACGACTATTGCAAACGTTTTAAAGTCTTCCAATTTAAGAGAATTCTGTAGCCAGTTAAGATTTTCTCGTAACAATTCCTGCATATTTTAATACTAGGCCAAGTTTTTAAAAAGATTTGTGAAAACATTTAAAGTTCGAGAAAGAAGTCCTTGTATGTTCGAGAAGATTAGACCACCAAGTGAAGGAGAAAGGATAGAGTACAGAGACGGGAAGCTTTTGGTTCCTAGAAATCCGATAATACCATACTTCGAGGGAGACGGGATTGGAAAAGACGTAGTTCCGGCCGCGATGAGGGTCTTGGATGCTGCAATTGAGAGAATCGGGAAGGAAATAGTGTGGTTTAAAATCTATGCTGGCGAAGACGCGTATAAAATGTACGGGAACTACCTTCCCGAGGACACTCTGAATGCCATAAGGTATTACAGGGTTGCTTTGAAAGGACCGCTAACAACACCCGTAGGGGGAGGTTACAGGAGTCTTAACGTAACAATAAGGCAAATTCTCGACTTGTACGCGAACGTAAGGCCGGTTTATTACATAAAGGGTGTTCCAAGCCCAATAAAGCATCCCGAGAAGGTTAACTTTGTGATATTCAGGGAAAACACCGAGGATGTCTATGCTGGAATAGAATGGCCTAGGGGGAGCAAAGAAGCCTTGAAGCTGATAGAAATACTCAGGAAAGAATTTGGAGTAAACATAAGGGAGGATTCTGGAATTGGAATAAAACCAATAAGCGAGTTTGCAACAAAAAGACTTGTGAGAATGGCAATAAAGTATGCAATAGAGAACAACAGGAAAAGTGTAACCCTTGTGCACAAGGGAAACATAATGAAATACACTGAGGGTGCTTTTAGGGACTGGGGATACGAGGTTGCAAAGCAGGAATTCGGAGAATTCTGCATAACGGAAGAAGAACTTGGAAGAGATTTTGGTGGAAAACAGCCCGAGGGGAAGATAGTGATAAAGGACAGGATTGCGGATAACATGTTCCAGCAAATAATAACTAGGAGCGATGAATACGATGTAATAGCTCTACCAAATCTCAACGGTGATTATCTCAGCGATGCTGCCGCAGCTTTGGTTGGTGGTCTTGGAATTGCACCTGGAAGTAATATAGGTGATGGAATTGCCGTATTTGAGCCGATTCACGGTTCAGCTCCGAAATATGCTGGACAAAACAAGGTAAATCCGACAGCCCAAATTCTTACCGGTGCTTTAATGCTTGAATATCTCGGATGGAAAGAAGCCAGCGAGATGATAAAGAAAGCCATTTCGATGACTATAGAGCAGGGAATAGTGACATACGACTTGCACAGGCAGATTGGGGGGAAGCTTGTGGGTACTAGAGAATTTGCTGATGCGGTTATAGAAAATCTGAATTCTCTATGATTCAGATTTACGGTGCCGGTGTTGCGGGTACTTTTCTTTATTACATTTTAACTAAAAACGGATATAGGTGCTCAATTTTTGACCTTAGAAAATCTCCAGACTGCAGGTGTGGTTGGGGGATTGCCTATAAAGAAGCCAAGGATCTATATTCCGAAATAGATCTTAACCTGGATGAATTCATTCTCACAGTGCCGGAAAGAGTTTTTGTAAACGGTGTTGAATTTAAGAATAGAGGAATAGCGATTTTTGACAAGATTGGTCTCCTCTCAGAACTCTGGAAAGGATTTGTGTTCAGGGAGGAGAATGCCAAAATAATAGTAGATGCGACAGGCTCTTCAAGAGCTTTTTTGCCAAAAATAGACGGAGACAGAGTTGTGCCGACACTTCAGTTTAAGGAAAGTCAGAAGATTGATGAAAACATTTACATCTATTTCGAAAGGCACGGATATGCCTGGGCCTTTCCCCTCGGCGACGAGTGGCATATAGGGGCCGGAAGCGTATGTGAGGAAAAAATACCTCATTTAATAAAGAAGCTTAGGCAGAGCTACGGCTTAGAAGAGGCTGAGAGCAGCTGCAGTTGCAGGGCTAAGATAAGAATGCTACCCCCTTCAAGGTGTAAACCCTTTGTGAGCAATAAAATAGTGGGAGTGGGCGAGGCAATTGGTTGCGTTAGTGGAGCTGGGGAAGGAAACGTTCCTGCTTTGAAAAGTGCAAAAATTCTTTTTCAGTGTCTTGAGAATCTAGAGGAATACGAAAAAAGGATCCTGAAGGAGCTAGGATGGATTGAAAGGGAGCAGAAGTTTTTGGATAGCGTATTGAGAGGTTTTCCAGCTTTTCATTTACTGTTTAGAATAATTCCACACGAAAGCAAGAGGCTTGTAAAGCATTCAATTTTCGACTTTCTCCGGATTTTTATAAGAAGAGGGGCCAGAAAAACTGAGCTTTAGCTGGATGAATTGGCGAAAGCTTAAATGGATTTGCTTCCAAGTGGGTAGGGATGTTGGGCGTAAAGTCTCTCTAAACGCCGGAAGCTCTTGGCTTTAGCCGAGGAGTGGCTCACATGAAGAGGTTCAAATTTGCATATAAGGAAACGATTGCAAATATCATTACCGAAAGCGAGGAATTCTACAAAATCGCCATTATGGCGATTCTAGAAGCGAGGAGCGAAATAGAAAGATACTCGATGCTAAATCCGGAATTTCTCGTAAGCCTTGAACCCATCGAGTGCAGGGCGGAAGGGATTGTGAAGAGAATGTGTGAGGCTGCAAAAATCGCAGGAGTGGGTCCAATGGCATCGGTTGCAGGGGCTATTGCGGAATATGCGGTTGAAAAAATGGTGGAAGCTGGAGCTAGGTTGGCTATAGTTGACAACGGCGGAGACATAGCAATTAAAACGGATAGAGAAATAAGAGTAGGGATTTATCCCACGAAATTAGCTTTTTTGATCCCTTCAGGGGAAAGATTAGCAGTTTGCACTTCAAGCGGTAAAGTCGGCCCATCTATAAGCTTTGGATTTGCAGATTGCGCAACAGTAGTGGCAAAAGATGCGTGCATTGCCGATGCATTTGCGACAGCGCTTGGAAATCTGATAAGAGATGACTCCAACATCGGAAAAATTGTTGAAGATTTTTATAAAAAATATAAAAAATTCTTGATTGGTGTCCTTGTTGTGAAAGAGGATTTAATGGCTTTTGCTGGAAAGCTACCGAGGCTTGAGATAGCAAAAATAAGTGAAGAGTTAATATCGAAACTTTAAAATAGGATCCGTTTCGCTGGAACAGCATGGAGGTTTTGATCATAGGTGCAGGCGCTACTGGTCTGAAATGCGCGACTAGGATTAGAAGAAGGGACGAAGATGCGAAAATAACAGTTATTGACAAGGAAAAGAGAATCTCTTTGGGAAGATGTGGTCTGCCTTACTTTGTTTCTGGACTTGTTCACGAAATTGATGAGCTTAGAAAGACAACTTATGGAGCTTTGAGGGATGAGAACTATTTTAATAAAATCTTTAATTTGGATGTTTTAACGGAAACGGAGGCTTTGGAAATAGACAGAAAAAGAAGAGTTGTGAAGATTCGAAAAAGGGAAAAAGAAGATGAATTGAACTATGATTATTTGGTAATTGCTACCGGTGCAAAACCGGTGAGACTTTTTGGAGGCGATGAAAGAATTCTGACATTTTTTGATGCAGAGGATGCCGAGAAAATATTGAATTTATGGGAAAATGGCGCCGAAAAAGCATTAGTAGTTGGGGCGGGATTTATAGGGCTTGAGCTTTGTGAAGCTTTAAGGAATATTGGCATGGAAGTTTCTTTGATCGAAGCGATGGATCAAGTTGCTCCAATGCTTGACGCAGAAATGGCGAAGATCGTTGAGAATCATTTGAAAGAAAATGGGATAGACATCCATCTTTCTACAAGGGTAAGGGAAATAGTTGCGAAAGAAAAGCTAAAAGTTGTTGCAGATGAGGAAATAGAGGCAGATATCGTTGTCCAAGCGGTTGGAGTTGTACCTAACGTTGAAATTGCGAAAAAGGCTGGAATAGAGCTCGGGGAAACCGGGGCGATAAGGGTTAACGAATTTTTGCAGACAAACGATGAGAGAATTTACGCCGGTGGGGATTGTGTTGAGAACAAGCACTTGGTGACCGGAAAAATGGTTTTTGCTCCATTCGGCGACATTGCAAACAAGCACGGAAGGATAATTGCGGACAACATAACCGGCAAAAAATCGAAATTCCTGGGAATTATTGGAACTTCCATATTCAAGGTTTTTGATTTAACGGTTGCAAAGACTGGGATTTCTGAGAAAGAAGCTTTTCTAAATGGTTTTAAGGTCAAATCTGTCCGTCTCTCTGTTCCGGATAAGTCGCATTATTATCCAAAATCTTCCAACATGAGAATCAAGCTTGTATTTGAGGAAAACGGAAGAGTTCTCGGTGCACAAATAGTTGGTATTGCTGGAGTGGATAGGAGAATAGACGTTTTTGCTACAGCGATTTATGCAGGAATGAAGTTAGACGATTTGGCCAACTTGGATTTGGCCTATGCTCCTCCATACGCTCCAGCATTGGATCCCGTAATCGTTTCCGCATACGTAGCAATAAACAAGCTCGAAGGTTTGTTTGAAACAACTAGGGATCTTGCTGGAATCGTTCTCGATGTGAGAAGTGAAGAAGAGGCAAAGAAGAATCCGGTGCCAGATTCTATAAATATTCCAATTTTAGAGCTGAGAGAAAGAGCAAAAGAGTTACCAGAAAATGCAGAAATAACAGCGATTTGTTCGCTTGGACCCAGGGCATACATAGCTCAAAGAATCCTTAGGTCGATGGGATACAAGGTGAAGGCTTACGAGGGCGGAGTAGCATTTCTTTAGAATTTCATTCCGGTGATTTTTTCTAGCTCTTCTTTCATCTTAAAAGCCCTTTTTCTTGTTTCATCTGTGAACCACTTCAAGTCAGGCCTTTCCGAGTCTACCTTGTCGAGTCTTTCTAAGAAACTCTTGAAGTCTCTTATTTCCGAACCGAAAGTTAGGTTGTCTGCAAAGCTAACTATTTTCTCCTCTAGTGTTTCTGGAAGATAGTCTTTCTCCGGCAATCCGAGCTTTTTCGCTTCTTCAGCAGTTATCCCAGCACTGAAGTGTCTTTCGGCTATTTTTACGATTTTTCCGTCCAAGCCCTCCCTTTTTAGAATTTCTGCGGAGATTAGGAAATGCTTGAATGGGTCATGTGTAATTGCTCTGCCTATATCGTGCAACAGGGCACCAAGGAGTATTGCTTCCTTGTCCAATTTTAGGCCATTTCTTTCTGCCGTCTCAGCTATTTTCAAAGCCAGTTCAGCCACCTTTTTGCAGTGCTCTCTTACAGACTTCTCCAGCCCGTACTTCTCCCAGATCTCTTCAACGAGCTTTGGAACCATAAAAATTGTCTGAAATTAAAAAATTATTCCACCCAATCTAGCTCAAGTTCTTTTAATTTCTCCTTGGACGGTATACCCTTTGGCCAGTTTCTGTATTCGTAGTATTCCTCGATTTGCCTTTTAACGTCGGGGACTCTGCCCTCACTTCCCCCTTTCACCGGTTGGAGGACTATCTTTGGTAGAACATCGTCTTCGGCTTTTATTCCGCATTTCAGATTGTATATTCTTTTAAGCGTAAAAATTCTCTCCCCCACTTTTGCTATTTTCTCAACTGTGAAATCGAATCCTGTTGCGAATTTCAGCATTTCTGCAAGTATTCTGGGTGTTACCGGCATGAATGCGCACATTGTTACGGCATTGAAAAGCTCGCTGAAGTTCTGAACTTTTGCAGTCAAAATTCCTTTACCTTCATTTGCAAATCTGTCTGGAGAAACTATGCCGTACTCTTCTATTACTTTGCCCATTTCGTACAAATACATCTGATGCGGTAAATGGCAGGCACCGCGGTTATGGACGGCATAAGCGCATGCGAGGGATGAGAAAGCTCTTGCATCATGCATGGGTATTTCAAGTCCCTTTACATGTGCTCCATAGCCTTCAAGATTGTATTTTCTCTCTAGGAATCTTACGCCTTCTGCAAGTTCGTTTCCAACCCCTTTCCTATATGCTATATCTTTTATGAGCTCTTTTACCCTTTCAACATCCCCCCACTTTACTTTGAACTCTCCTATGCCTTTTTCGCTCATCCACATTGCAAAAGCTATTGTAACTCCAGCGGAAATTGTATCCATTCCCAAGTCATTGAGAAGGTAGTTGAGTTCCACTATTGCCTCCAAATTGTCGTTCAACTGCAGGGATCCAAAAGCGGCAACAGTCTCGTATTCTGGACCATGTATTTTTCTGCCCTTATGTTCTACGACCCTTCCGCATCTAACTATGCAGCCAAGGCATCCGTCATTTCCCTTCAGTATAGATGATGCCATTGCTGAACCGGAAATTCTGCTTGCTCCCTCGAATGTACCCTCAGTAAAGTACTTGGTTGGCAAATCTCCGAAACCCTCTGCAGTCTCGACGTATCCGGAAGTCCCTAGCTCTTTGAACATTGTGCAGGCGAAGTCGTTATTTATAGCTTCTATGAACTTTTCCTGCACTTCCTTGAAGCCCTTTTCATCGGCAAGGCTGATCTGGAATTTCTCCTTTGCATCATAGACAACAGCAATACCTTTCAGCATTTTTGAACCCATAACTGCGCCCATTCCCGTTCTTCCAGCGTGTCTCGAATTGTCTACCTGAATGCAGGCAAATTTGACAAGATTCTCCCCAGCAGGTCCGATTACAGCCGTTGAAACCCTTCTCTCTCCGAGTTCTTTCTCTATTATTTCTTGGGCCTCATAGCAGCCCTTTCCCCAGATCCCAGTTGCATCAATGAATCGAGCACAATCTCTCTCGATTACCAAGTAGACAGGTCGTTTGCTCCTTCCTTCAATTATAACTCCATCCCAACCGGCAAATTTCAGGTAGGTAGCCATTTTTCCTCCAGAATTCGACTCGCCCCATATCCCAGTCAACGGGCTTTTTGCACAAAAGGCAATTCTGCTAGTTCCTGGGGCAAGCCCAGTTATTGGGCCAGTCATTATAACCAAGGGATTTGAAGCGGAGAGAGAATCTTTTTCATAACTCTTCATCGAGTAATGTATTTTTATACCAATTCCTGTACCTCCGATGAACTGTTCAGCATCTCTTTTTTCTAGAGGGGTTGCGGAATATTTTTCCTCCTCAAGATCTATTCTCAAAATTTTTCCGCAATATCCGTGCATAGGGATCACCTAAAAATCCACTTCCCTGCCGAAGAAGGCGCATTCATAGATTTTCTGGATCTCACCAAAATCCGGAATTCTTGGGCTCATGGCTAGGCTGGAATCGTTTAATGCAGCCATTGTGAGATTTTCAATATTTTCAAAGAACTCTTTTTCCTTTACAACTTCTGAAACTCTTGTTGGAACGTTGATGTTCCTCATAAGAGTAGTTATCCTGGCTATTAGGCCGTTGGTATCTCCGCTACCTATCTTTTTCGAAACTTTGTCGAGAATATCTTTTGCGTTCGATTTTCTGTAGTACTGGAGAACGTACGGCAGAAAAATACCGACGCTTAGACCATGATGCACGTTGAAGAAAGCTCCGAATGCATGGCCAAGAGAATGAACTAGTCCGACTTGGGAATTCCCAAATCCAAGTCCTGCCATTGTTGCTGCTATATGCATTTTTGCCCTTGCGGATAAATCACCATTATAAGATTTCTCTAAATTTTCAAGGATCAGCTCCAGCGCTTTTTCGCACATCGCGTCGCTAAAATCATTCTTCCATATTGAAACTAATCCCTCAATTGCGTGCGTTAGAGCGTCCATACCACTTCCGGCTATTAGATTCTTCGGCATCTTTTCTACGATTCTGTAATCTAGAATAGAAACGTCTGGGACGATTTCTTTGTTTGCTGGAGTCATCTTCCTTTTTTCCGCTTTGTCAGAAAGAACGCAGGCCCAAGTCACATCGGCTCCAGTTCCACTCGTCGTAGGAATAGCTATAAGTTTACTACTCTTTTTAAATCCTAGTTCAGTAAGATCTAGTGAGGGTAGTATTCCGATGGGATCGACATCTATCTCCATCAGTATTCTAGCCATCTTTGCAACGTCTAAAACGCTCCCACCACCAACTGCTATTATGAGTTCGGGTGCGAACTTTCGTGCCATCTTTGCGCATGCGATGGCAGTATCTATGCTTGGTTCAGGTTCAACTTCGTTGAAAACTTCTATTTTGGACGCTTTAAGTTTTTCTTTGACAGCGTCTATAAAACCTAGCCTCTCTATAGATTTATCTGTAACGATCAAAACTCTTTCCGCATTTTCTGTACTCAAAGCCTCAAGCGCGTCTTCACCATAAATAATTAATCTGGGAGACACATAGCTCCACATTTTTCTCACCTTTAACAAAATAAATGATCACGAAAAATACTTTAATCTATCGTTTTTAAAAATAGAAAAAGCTTTAGAACATTTCTATATATGGTTGCTCTATATCTACCATTGCATTAACGATTAATTCAACCAGTCCTCCGTAATGAATTCCACAGTTCGCGGTTGCATTGTAATGGCCGAGGATATCTCTTATTGCTCCTTTGCAATTGCTGCAGGGAGCGCATACGTATTTCTTTACTTCTGGAGAGATATTATCTTGGAAAGCATCGAGAATCTGTTTGAATTTCATTCTGCTCGAAACTTTGGTTCTGAACTCTGGGAAGTTCATCGAGTTCATTATCGCAAATCCGCTACCTCCCCCGCAACAGTAGTTGTAAACACCGTTTGGTTTCATTTCCCTGAATTTGGGACAAATTTCTTTTAGAATTTTTCTTTGCGGTTCTACAATACCCATCAATCTTACGACGTTGCACGGATCATGCAGAGTGACTGGAAAGTCGTTCTTGTTAGGATCAAGGTTCAATTTCTTTGTTCTGACGATATCCCAAAGGATTGGAAGAAAGCTCTCTCTCGGAATCTGATACTCACCAACGAAAATTCTGTCTGCTATGACAGTTATGGCTTTGTGCGCATGGCCGCACTCTCCGACGACTACTCTGTTCACATCAAGCTTTCTCGCTATTTCAGCGTGCTTTAAAGCAATCCTGGAAAGCTGGACGTCATCGTACCAGACGCCGTAGTTGACGGCATCGTAGCCAACTATTTCGCTACTTAGAGTCCAGTCTAGGCCAGCTTCTTCAAAAATGATCGCAAAAGCTTCAATGTTTTCAGGCCAGCTGAGGAATTCACCAGCGTTGTGTATGAGCAGTATATCCGAACCTTTTTCGTCTACGGGTATCTTAATGTTCTTCCCAGTTTTCTCTTTTATCTCCTCTTCAAAGAATTCTATCATATCTTTCAAACCATCGGGCGTTAGGCCTGTTGAGGAACCTGTGCTCAAGTGTTTTGCGGTTCCCTGCGCATGCAAAGGTTGTGGAGCAACTCCAAATTCTTGGGCGAATAGTTTCCTTATCTCTCTTGCTATCAGTCCGTTATCCAGACCGAGGGGACAATACTGGGCACATCTCCTGCAGAGATTGCATCTATAGGCGCACTCTGCCAAGCGGAGTATTGTCTTTGCGTTTAGATCAACATCCCCAAGGAATTTCGTCTTGAAATTTCCTCCGGAGGAGATTTTCTTTACGAGCCTTCTAAGAATTTCCGCGCGATAGGTGGGTCTGTAGATTTCCTTTCTGCCAGAGGAAATGTATATATGACAAGCATCGCTGCAAGTCTGGCAGCGGGCGCAGTATTCCAGAGATAGTAGTAAAGGTTGTAGGAATGTCCAATTCGCCTCTTTATCCATTAACTTCTTAAGCCCGTCTATAAATTTCTGGATCAGTGCTTTCTCCTCTTCTTTGTTTTTGGGTTTCCATGGTATGTCGATGGCAACATATCCGTCGAGTTCGGTTACATAGCTCTGGCTCCATTCCGGCTTTGGCTCAGTAACATTTGGTTCCATACCCGGTTTATCGTATGGAGGCGGTAGTTTCATAAGATCTTCAAGAGTTATCTTGACTAGCTGTCCCTCTTTTTTCGCAATATCTTGGATTGCAATTCTCTCCCTCATAACTTCACCTCGCATTTTCCACCAAGATCGCATCTTGAAGCCTCATCAGCCCAGTTAAGGTTTGGATCTACATGCGAAGCGCTCCATTTTACCTTGAATCCTGTAAGATATTTCTTTAGCTTTTCCTCCATTTCACTACCTATTAAGGGCTCATCTTCCCACAGAATCTTGTGGTATGTGAACCACTTTGCGAGGAAGTGTGTCATTTTTGTAAATGGCAAGTATATCAGCAGAAGAGAAAGAAGCGCTATATGTATCTGAGTTTCGAGTGATACTGTTGGAGGAGAGCTGAAAGTTATCAGGGCCTTCATGTAATCTTTTGCTATGGTAAAGTCGAAGTCCTTCTGCCAAGCAAGCACTCCAGTCAATACTACGGCAAAGATGAAAATGAGATTGAAGTAGTCTAGGAATGAGCTGTAACTTCGTAACTCCCAGTCAGAAACTCTCCGAATAAACAAAGCGAGGCTAAAGATTAGAAGCAGAATGATTGCGATAGATCCTACGACTAGGGTTAGGTAGTAAACAGGCATCTTCAGTATTCCGATTGCGAAGATATCTATTAGAGCTGAAACAAAGAGTAGGACGAACCAGAGCAATATCAGATAAATTCCTGTGTGAAATGGATAGGTTAGCCACCATAGGGGTCTTTTATACGTAAAAACTCTTTTGATGAACAGCATTTCCATTAGCATCTCTTTTAGTTCTCCAGCAAGTGTCTTTAGTCTTGGTTTTGCCCACCAAGAGACTTCTTCGTAGTAGCTCCCTCCATGCTCATGTCTTGGGTCATGTGGTACGGGGTATATTTCCCATCGGAGATGAATTGGCATCGTTGAATATTTTACAAATTTTGCAAGAAGTACCAGAACAAATATTGCCACTGCAGTGTAAATCAGAAAGTTTAGCATCCCATCACCTTTTTAACATATCAACTGCAAATATAAAAGCTTTGCCCATTTCGACGACAATAAAAAATTATTTAAATTTTGGAATTATCTCCTTTCCGATAAGCTGGATAGATTTCTTCTTATCTGGTCCAATGGGGCTACCAGCAACCACCTGTGTGACTCCTGTTTTTCCAAGCTGTTTTATCCTCTCAACTACTTCATCAGGGGTTCCGCTTATTGAGAAGCAATCAAGCATTTCATCTGTAACGGCTTTTCCAACTCCTGCCCAGTCGCCCTTTGTGAAGGCGTTGTTCAAAGCCTCTTTCACTTTGTTAACGGCTTCGCTGCTTATTCCATGTCTTTGAAGCACGGTTTCTGGGCTTCCCGCAACTATGAATGCGACCACTATTTTTGCTGCATTTCTGGCATTGTCCCTGTTTTTATCGACGCTCATCGAAGCATATGCAACGACATCGAATTTTTCTTTGCTTTTGTTTGCCTTTTGCAATCCTGCTTCAATGCTCTTTCTTGCCTCCTCGAAATCCTTTGGATGGGATGCGTTGATCAGAACACCGTCTCCAATTTCGGCAGCGAGTTGTAGCATTTTAGGTCCCTGAGCGCCGATGTATATCGGTATATCTCCAGCTTTAAAACTGAGCCTTGCACCCTTTATCTTGAAAATCTCTCCATCGTATTTTACTGCTTTGCCACTCAGCAGACCGCGAATTACCTCTACAGCCTCTTTTATCCTTGTTAGGGGCTTTTCCCAGCTGAGACCAATTCTTTCGAACGTTACCTTGTCTCCAGCTCCAATTCCGAGAACAGCCCTTCCACCGCTGATCTCGTTGATAGTTGCAATTGCCGAAGCTGTTAGAGCTGGACTTATGTGATAAGGATTTGTAACTCCGGGGCCTAGCTTTATCTTCTTTGTTCCAAGCGCCAGAATTGTCAGCATTGAATACACATTTCTGTTGTTATAGTGGTCTGTTATCCAAGTGTATTCAAAACCGCTCTCTTCTGCAAGTCTTACGTAGTATTCGAGCTCGTAGAATTTCACATCCGGCACAAATTCGATTCCGAACTTCATGGCAATCCCC
>CAYXCK010000018.1:10192-21246 GCA_964463575.1 uncultured archaeon | reverse complement strand
TTGAAAAACATGGAGTAACTGTAATGAGCATGGCCCCTACTTGGTACAGGAAGACGCTGCCAATTCTAGAGGGATTGCTTAAAAAGTATGACATAAGCACGGTCAGACTGTTCACAGGAGGAGGGGAAGCTTTCGGAGCTGACACGATCAAAGCTTGGTATGAAAAAACTGGAAAAATGATCGCAGAAGGATTTGGGGCAACTGAGCTTTTCTACATCTCGATCTCGAACGCAGTGGCCCCCCAGCCAAAACCCGGCTCGATTGGTATGCCTGTGCCTGGAGTTGAAGTTGACATAGTGGATCCGGAGACTTTCAAGCCAGTAACGGAGCCGAGAAAAGAGGGTTTAATGTTGATAAGAGCCCCCTGTGGAACAGTTTACTGGAATCCGTATGCCGAAAATAACAAGTTGCTGAAGAAAATGCAAAAAGATGTCTTGATGAAGAGCGTGGCCCTGGGAGATTTGGCATACAAGGATGAAGAGGGCTATATATGGTTTGCAGGAAAGGGAGAAGACATAATAAAGAGTTCCGGTTACAGAATTGGAGCAGATGAGATTGAAGTGGCCCTCATGGGTCATCCGGCGGTCGATGATGCCGGTGTTGTAGGAGTTCCGCATCCCGTGAGGGGAGAAGACGTTGTAGCATTCGTAGTGCTAAAGAAGGGCTATCAAGCAAGTGAGAAGACTAAGAAAGAAATCTATGAATACTTGCAAGCCAATATTGCAAAGTACAAGTTACCAAGAGAAATATTCTTTGTGGAAAGTTTGCCCAGACATCTAACTGGCAAGTTGCTGAGGAGAGAATTAAAAGAGATTGCAAAGAAGATGTACGCACCCAAAGATTGATACAAAATTTTCTTCATCTTTTTTCTTGTGTATAGAATTTTCCCATTTTACAACTGAAAGCCTCGCCCTTCAGGGCGGAGAAGAGGTCAGAAGAATGCAAATGTGGCCGGTCATTGAAAAATCTCCTCAAGTCATCGTATGCCCATCTAATAATACTTTCCCAGAAGCAGTCTAAGCAGTCCAACAAGAATTTTGAACAAATCCTAGCAAATAAGGTGGAAGGAACCAAGAAAGAAAGTGCTGCTAGCTTTTAGTTTTTAGCTGGAGAGTGTTAATGCAAATAGAATCCCAATAGAGGTCAATTTTGTTATTGGTATCTGAAGCCGCCGGCGGGATTTGAACCCGCGACCTGGTGATTACAAGTCACCCGCTCTGCCAGCTGAGCCACGGCGGCTTCAGATTTCTTTTGTATTTCTGTATTTAAAGTCTTTTCTTTTCACTTAGCAAATTTAAAAAGCAGATCCGACACGCAACTATATGCATTGGGCTGACGTGATAGCTTCAGAACTCATTGAAATTTCTAGTTTTCACCGAATAGGTACTGGTATCTCTCCTTCCGGACATATCCATCTCGGTAATCTAAGGGAGATGGTCACAGCAGATGTGATAAGAAGAGCATTGATAGAGGCAGGTGGGAAAGCCGAAATTGTCTACATAGCAGACGACATGGACCCTCTAAGAAGAAGGTACCCTTTCTTGCCAGAAAAATATTCAGAATTCGTTGGAATGCCCCTATGCAAAATTCCGGATCCGGCCGGCTGTCATGAAAATTATTCAGAACACTTCTTGCAACCTTTTCTTGAGTCTCTCGAAATATTAGGCATTCCTGTAGAGACGAGAAGAGCCAGTGAGATGTATCGGGAAGGATTATACGAAGAAGCTATAAAGATCTCTTTGAGAAATAACGAGAAAATAGCGCGTATAATAAGGGAAGTAACCGGAAGAGAGCTCGAAGAAGACTGGTACCCTTTCATGCCAATCTGCGAAAGTTGCGGGAGAATAAATTCAACAAGAGTAACTGGATTCGATGATAGGTGGGTCTACTATTCATGTAGCTGCGGAAATATTGGTAAGGTCAGCTATAAGGGTGGTGGAAAGCTCAGCTGGCGTTTAGACTGGGTTGCAAGGTGGAAAATCCTAGGAATAACCTGTGAACCATTCGGAAAAGATCATGCAACAGCTGGAGGAAGTTATGATACCGGAAAAAGACTTGTAAGAGAAATATTCGACTATTCCCCTCCATTTCCAATTCCATACGAATGGATCCACCTGAAAGGCGTTGGAGCTATGAAGAGCTCAAAAGGAATAGTAATTCCAGTAAGAGACCTTGTCGAGACTCTGCCACCGGAAATTGTTAGGTATATCATAATAAGAGCAAAACCGGAGAGACATATAGAATTTGATCCAGGACTTGGATTGCTTGAAATTATAGACGAATTTGAGGAAAAGTTTAAAGAAAAAGACAGGAGTGTTCAGTTAAGCCTAGTTCATGAAGTCAACTATTCAGAGGTCCCCTTCAGACATCTGATAGTTGTTGGCCAGATAGCTAACTGGAATTTGGAAAGAGTACTTGAGATTCTTGAGAGGAATGGATACAAAAGAGAAGATGTAAGATCAGACGTTGAAAGAAGATTGAAGTACTGCAAGGTTTGGCTGGAGAAATATGCCCCAAAAAATCTAAGATTCGAATTGATAAGTGGGAAAGTAGAGATCAGCGAAGAGGAGAAGAGATTCATCGAAAGATATTCGGAAAGATTAAAAGAAGATATGAACGCAGAAGAAGTCCACAAACTCGTTTACGAAGTTGCAAAGGAAGTAGGAATAGATGCGAACAGAGCTTTTAAGACAATTTACAAAATCCTGATAGGTAAGGATTATGGACCAAGATTAGGTTATTTTATAAAATCACTTGGAGTTGACTGGGTTAAGAAGAGGTTTTATGAAGCGTATTGAAGCCGGTAGCTACTACAGTTACCTTCCTGAAGGTTGTAAACTTTGCAGAAGGGGCTCAAAGCTTGCGCTTTTCATTACAGGAATGTGCAAAAATTCATGCTTTTACTGCCCAGTTTCTAGGCAGAAATTTGGAAAAGATGTTGTTTTTGCCAACGAAAGAGAAGTCAAAAGTAAAGAGGATTTCATAGAGGAAATTGAAGCCATGAGCGCTGAAGGTGTCGCAATTACTGGAGGAGAACCGATGCTCAGGCTTAACAGACTGATCGAGTTCGTAAAACTATCAAAGGCTCTGGATTTGCATGTTCATATTTACACTTCCATCCCAGTCAAGAGAAAACTCTTAGAGAAAATAAAAGTTGACGAAATCCGCTTTCATCCCCCGGAGCTCAAAGGAGTTGAGAAGTACGCTGATTCGATAAAAGATGCAAAAAAAATCGGGATAGATGCTGGATTCGAAATTCCGGCTTTTTCATATGAGGAAAAAATAGTAACAATTGTAAACGAGCTTGATGCTTTCTTAAATGTGAACCAGCTTGATGCCACTGAAGCTAACTGGCTTGCACTTGAAGAGAGGGGTTTTCAAATCCGAGATTACTATGTTGAAACAGATGAAATTGTGAAGCTTTATGAAAAAGCCAACAAGTTCCATTACTGTACAGCAAGATTCAAAGATTCTGCACAGTTCAGAAGAAGACTGATAAGAATGGCCATGAATCTGCCCGACTTTTATTTGGTAACTAGAGATGGGACTGTACTTTGCACGAGGATTGAGGGAGATCTTGAAAAAGCAGAGAAAATACTGAGAATGGAAGGGATAGAGTACCAGCGTTTTGAGGATTGTATAGAAGCTAGTCCTGAAATAGCTGAGGGGAAGTTAAAAGAAGTTCTTAAAGTAGAGGGTCTGAAACTTGCACTAGTTGAAAGATATCCAACAGTTAACAGAACCATAATCGAGCTGATGTGGGTATGAATGTAGAAATCAGAGTCAGGAAATACCTAGAGAACGATAAAAACGGGATAAGGAGAGAGTTGCTACTAATATTTCTCGATGGTAAAAAGCATACAAGCGACGAAATATATGAAATCCTGAAAGCAAAAGGTTACGAGATAAACAAGAAAAGCGTTTCCGCAATGCTTGGAGTTGTGAGTTCAAAGCTCGGAATAGTCAAAACAGAACTTGGAGAAAAGAAAAAATACTACATAAAGAGCGAATATGCAGATCTCGTGGAAAGGGCTATTAAAGCCAGCCTATAAGATTTACGAGAAAATGCTTTATAGAGAAGTTACGAAGAATGAAGTTCCAAAGCATATAGCTATAATTATGGATGGAAATCGAAGATTTGCAAGAAGGAAAGGAATGAGAGAAATTATGGGTCACGAATTCGGTTCTAAGAAGGCTGAGGAAGTATTAGAGTGGTGTTGGGAGCTGGGTATAAGGATGCTAACGCTGTACGCCTTCTCTACGGAGAACTTCAAGAGGAGCGAGGAGGAGAAGGAGAACATTTTTAGAATATTCGAAAGAGAATTAAAAAGGCTTTTAACTGACGAGAAAACCTATGAAAGAGAGGTAAAGGTGAAGATTGTCGGCAGGAAAGATTTGCTTCCAAAAAACATTTTAGATTTGGTTGAAAAAGTTGAAAAAGCCACGGAAAAGCATAAAAAGTGTTTCCTAAACATTGCTGTAGCATATGGGGGAAGGCAAGAATTAATAGATGCGGCGAGAAGAATAGTTGAGAAGGTGATAAGGAGGGAGTTAATGCCAGAGGAAATAGATGAAAGGGTGATAGAGAAGAACCTCTATTACGACAACGAGTTGTACGCCAAAGTAGACATAGTTATAAGGAGTGGCGGTGATCAAAGACTTTCAAACTTTCTACCGTGGCAAACGGCAAATAGCGTTGCATACTTCTGCGATGTTTACTGGCCGGAGTTTAGAAAAATAGATCTGCTCAGGGCTATAAGAGAGTGGCAGAGGAGGAGGATATGTCCAAGAAATTAATGTACGAGTTCAAGAGAAAGCTCGAGGAGCTGGAAAAATACCGAGGAAAAGGTACTGAGCTTATAACGCTGTATATTCCACCAGATAGAAACATTGCGGACGTTGCAAACCAGCTGAGAGAGGAGCTCAGCCAAGCTGCAAACATAAAGTCAAAACAAACGAGGACTAACGTGATGACTGGACTCGAAGCCATACTGAACAGGCTGAAATTATACAGAAAACCACCAGAGCATGGAATGGTTATATTTAGTGGCCTTGTTACGATAGATGGAAAAGAAAAGCACATAACAGAGATCCTTGAACCTCCAGAGCCTGTTCCGCTTTACAAGTATCACTGCGACTCGAAGTTTTACTTGGATCCTCTGAAAGATATGCTCAGGGAGAAGAAGCTGTATGGCCTAATAGTGCTCGACAGGAAAGAGGCAACCATAGGCCTGCTGAGAGGGAGAAGAATAGATGTCCTAGATTACGATACCTCAATGGTCCCCGGAAAGCACAGACAAGGGGGACAGAGTAGTGTAAGATTTGAGAGATTGCGAGAGCAGGCAATTCACGAATTCTACAAGAAAGTAGGAGAGATGGCAAACAATGCATTCCTCCAGTACAAGGACAAAATTGTAGGTATAATCATCGGAGGACCGTCACCAACAAAAGATGAATTCTATCAAGGCGAATACTTACATCATGAGCTTCAGAGAAAGGTTCTAGGTCTATTTGATGTTGGCTATACTGACGAAAGTGGTTTATATGAGCTCGTTGATAAGGCAAAGGATTTACTTTCAGAGGTCGAGCTCGTAAGAGAAAAGGAGCTGATGAACCGATTTCTGTATGAAGTTTCCCACGATGGTTTGGCGGTTTATGGAGAGGAAGAAATTAGGAGATATCTAGAACTTGGAGCGGTCGACACTCTCCTGATTTCTGAAGATCTCAGATACGAAAGGGTACGCTACCGTTGCCCAATTTGCGGGGAAGAGAGAGTTTTAACGTTGAGAGATAAAGCCGTTTCAAAACAGGTTTGCGAGAAAGAAGGAGTGGAAATGGAGGAAGTTGAAAGAATCGATATAGTTTTAGAGCTTTCAGAGATCGCTGAAAAGATGAATACAAAAGTTGAATTCCTATCAACTGAAACAAAGGAAGGCGAAGTGCTGCTGAAAGCATTTGGCGGTATAGCTGGAATCCTAAGATTTAAACCCAAGTGAAGTCATGCGTAAAAAATTTATATTTCGGTCTGCAATCTTTAGGTAGTAACATGAAGCATTTAAAGAAATTTAAGGAGTACTTTGAGGATATAAAGCCAGTAACGGACGAGGAGCTTGAGGAGCTCCTGAACGATCCTCCCAAAAAAGAGGAAAAGAAAAAGAGCCTGAAAAAGGCCAAAAAAGAACTTTATAGACGGGAATTTTAACGGATACCAACGAGCTCCTCAAGCGCCTTCTTTCTATCTTTGGCCTTAACTATTCCGCTCGCAAGTAGTACGCCATCTGCTCCAAGCTCAAGAGCTTTCACATAATCTCCATAACTCGTAATACCAGCACCGCAAAGGACTTTAATTTTTCTACAAATTTCCTTCGCTGCTCTGACTGACTTTTCAACAACTTCCGGTCTTACCTTACTCACGGCCATTCCAGAACCTATGAGCTCGGGAGGTTCAACAGCTACAAAATCTGGCTCCAGAGCTGCAACTGCCCTTGTCGTGGAGATATTGTTCGTGCAAACGATTGAAACGAGACCAAGAGCTTTCATCTTCGTGATGCAGAAGTCAATATCTGATAGCTTCATTCTCCTTTCTGAATGATTCAAAATGCTTCCTTTTGCTCCATATTCCTTTATCATTTCTGCATTGACTGCCCCAGTGAAGCTTCCAAATTCAACGGCATCGACGTGTTGCGAAAAAACGTCTATTTTAACCTCCCTAGCAATTGTTGGCAAATCAAGGTAATTGACTGCAACTGCAATATATATACCGCTCTTTTCAGCGATTTCTTCAGCGAGCTTTGCAAGTTCAAGTGCGTTCCTCCCAAAACTTTCCCTATATGCTTTGAAATTGATCACGATCATATCCGGATTCAGAAGTCCGTCATTATTCTAAACTGATCCGTATCAGGCTTAAGGTGTGCCATGAATCTTCTGACTACTCCTTCTACGTCTCTGGATTTAGTTATAGCTCTTCCCACGACCACTATATCTGCACCGGCCGAGATTACCTCAGACAAGTTTTCCGGTCTTATTCCACCGGCAACTGCAACCAAAACTTTAAACTTCTCTTTTATCTGTTTTGCAATGTCCCAAGGTGGTTTTAGGTGCTCAGCATCAATGGCTCTATGCAGCTCAACTACATCCGGCAAAACATTTCTAGAAATTTCCTCAAGCTTCGCAACGGGGTTCTCCACATTGAGCATATCGATGAAAGCCATTATTCCTGTTTTTTTCGCCTCATTTATTCCCCTAACAATCGTGTTTATTGGTGCCAAACCCGAAATAACAACGGCATTTGCCGTGGCATCGGCAGCCATTCTTGCTTCCAGATTTCCAACGTCGAGTGTCTTCATGTCTAAAATGAAGAATGCATTTGGTTTGACTTCTCTGAGTTTTAGAACAATTTCACAGCCATATTTTTTGACAAGAGGTGTTCCAATTTCAAAGATTATGTGATCACTTTCAGGAATCTGAGAAATTATGGAAATTACTTCCTCCAAATCAGGTATATCAAAGGCAATTTGTAAATAGGGTGGATCCCAAAGTTTTGTCAACTTTCTGCCAACAAAAGGATGAGCACTCCTATCTTTTTCATAGAGCATAGTTTCAACATCGGGGAAATTGCTCATAGCCCTTTTTATTGCAAGTTTTGTTGCACCGTAGTTGTAGTAGTATATTTTGTGCTTGTTTTTTGCCATTGGATGGATAAAGACACTGACTACAATCACGTAGTCTCCAGCTCTCTCTTTCGGAATGTAGCCTTCTTCAACAGCATCAGCTATTGCTTTCGCAACAGCTGCTTGGGCTACACCAAAAATTAGCTCAGCTTGCTCCATATTCTTAACTGTAACTTTTGGAACTATCACAGCAGGGGGTTTAGTTATCAGATTAGGTCTAAGAACTGCGAGAAGAGGCGTATGTCCTGCGGACAAGTTTGAAAGAGCATTCGCAAATGCTATACCAACCGGACTATCCTTTGTTCCTATAAGAAGATCGACATGAGCAACCTCATAGCCTTCTCCGATCAAAGCTTCTCCTACTCTGAATTCCATGCATCCAATTCTCAGATTAGTAATAAACTTTTTGTTCAATGTCCTGTTTTCTTTTATGAAACAGATCATTGTATACTTTGTAGGAATAGCCGGTTCCGGTAAAACATACCTAACAAAGGCATTTTCTGACTGGTTAGACTCACAGAGAGTCGACCTTATGACAATAAACTTGGATCCAGGAGCGGATTTTGTGCCTTATTCTGCAGACATTGATGTAAGAGAGTGGTTCACACTGGAGAGTGTGATGCAGAAATACAATGTCGGTCCAAATGGAGCGCAGATTATCTGCTCGGATCTGCTCGTTACGCTCATAGACGAAATAAAATACGAAATAGATCTCACAAATCCCAGCTTCATCTTAATTGATACTCCGGGCCAGATGGAAATCTTCACACTCAGAGAAAGCAGCAGAATACTCATAGAAAGTCTTGGGAGGGAGAGAAGTGTTATGGTATACCTCTTCGATCCAGTTGTTTCAAAAAAAGCTCTTGGGTTCCTTTCACAGCTTTTTATGGCAAATTCGACAATTTTTCGCCTTGAGTTACCACAGATAAACGTCCTAGCAAAGGCAGATACCCTGAAAGATGATGAAATTGAGAGAATAGTGAGATGGAGTGAGGATCCCGAGTATCTCGCAAGTTTCGTTGAAAGAAAAACCCTGAGTCTAGAACTCTTTCGAGTTCTAAAAGATTCAGGATTCTTCAGACCTCTAATTCCTGTCTCTGCTTTGAAAGGTTACGGTTTGGAAGATATATACGACGGAATTCAAGAACTCTTCTATGGCGGAGAAGACATAGAAAGGGTTCTATTCTGAAGTTGCTTTGCAACAATTTCATCCAATATCTGCAAAAATTTTTCTTCACTCCCATATGGAATTAGAGCACCAGCAGCAACATTGTGACCTCCGCCACTTCCTCCCACAGCTTCAGCCGATGCTCTCAAGGCTTTTCCAAGATTTAAACCAGAATCAACAAGCTTGTATGTCGCTCTAGCGGAGACTTTTATTCCTCTTTCGCTTTCAGCAAAAGCAATTATGGGTTTTTTCGGGTTTCTAACTAGGCTCATTCCAGCTATTATCCCGATTATTGTATCCCTGACCTCTTTTCCTGCGTGGAAATACTGGATATATTTTAGCTCTTTTGTCCCCATCTCTTCAACGATTCTCAGACCTTCTGCAAGATTCTTTCTGTGATTCTGGAGTAGAGTCCTCGCCCTGCTGAAAGCCTTTTCGTCACCAAAGCATACGGACATACCAACTTCGGCCTCTCCATACCTCGCGGTTGCATTAAGCAGAGTTGAGAACTCCATTGCATCCCTCTTCTCACAGCCTTCAGGATTCCTAAGTAAAATATAGCATTCACCAGCTATCCTTTTTATTTCATCGTAACCAAGCCCAAAATTTATACAATGTCTAACGATGGCAGAAATTATCCTCCTCTTCTCTTCTTTACTGATCTCTATCCATCTAACCCAAGGATTCACTCGCAGAGAAGAAAGAAAGCGAACACAGCTAGCTTCGTCTCCGGTTAATCCGGGTATTAATGGGTCTATATTGTACTCAAGCATTTTGACGATCGGTCTTGTTTGCTTTCCAAAAAATCTAACATCTTTCTGAATTTCTACTAATTTCCCATCTAAGAATTTTAAAAGCTTTCTGTTAAAACCAACAAGCTTTCCGTATCTCGAATCCTGTAAATCTCCAACAGACCCGACTAAAGCTAACTCCCCAAGACTCTCATCATGTGAAAGTCTGCTTGCAACCATAAGCGTTGCAACCGCGCCTGACATGTCTATGCTACCATCCATTCCAAAATCGTGAGGGTTCAACTGCCGCTCATGCCTGCCTACAGGGGCGTGGTGATCAGTTATTATAAAATCCAACTCAGCTAGATAACTTACCTGGCCGCTTCCAAGATCTGTAAACCAAATAAACTTGTTTTCATCCTTTATTTTCTCTATCTCAAACTTTTCTAGTTGTTTCACAAATCTAACTTTAGCCTCGATTCCATAGTCTTCCAAAGCTTTCTTGGCAATTGATGCTGCAGTTATTCCATCTGCATCTATATGTGAAACAACCAGAATCTCTTTCTGTTTCTTAACTATTTCAGCCAGTTCAACAGCCCTTGAAATCAGTTCTTTCACGGAAAAAGTTCTCAACTCGAATAAAAATCTTTTGTCAGAGAACTATCCTCCTCAACTTTTGAGGGATTTCCTCGTCCCCTTCATATCCAATTGCCCTATCCACAGCGCGTCTCGCGATATAACCGGCTACATGAAGAAGGGTTTCATCATACTCCGGATCCTTTTCCATGCTTGCTGTGCATGGAAAACTGTGATGCGCTTCGCTGACAACGTTCCAGAGGTCTCTGATCCCGTAATTTGAAAAATCGAAACTGCGGAGCTTTATACCTATATACCAAGCAGCACCGCAGGGTTGTGATCTTACTATTTTAATTTTTCCTCTACCTTCCTCGATTTTAATTTCGAACTCTGGATAGCCCAATCCGAATTCCTCAATAAAGCGATCTATTATTTTCTTTCCGCACTTTCTCATACTGCAGAAAGGTTTTGGTGCTAAAAATTCTATTCCAAAGTTCTCGCAGATTTCTTCAAGTTGCTTAGCAAGCCCAAGACTGCACCATCTTGGCTCCTCTACTGGAACTATTAGAGCCGAAACTTTTCCCTCAAGCTTCTTGGGCATCGCAAGCAGAATGTCTGGGTGAACATTTACCGCAATGGCCAAGTCGCTTTCCGGGATAAACTTGGGAAGATACTCTTCACCATTCTCCACAAAATTCGGTAAGGTCTTAGGATCTACCATGTGAAAACTGGCAACTATGTTTTTTGAAAAGCTGTATAACTTCTCTTTGCACTGTGTGCAAGCATTAATTCCGCAAGCTCCGTAAGAGGGACAAGAATTAGTATAATTCATAAGATTAGCTATAAAACGCTCTCCAAAAAACCCGTAGTGGAAAATTAATAATTTCAAATCCGACTGGAACATAATTG
>CAYXCK010000018.1:0-10092 GCA_964463575.1 uncultured archaeon | reverse complement strand
CAAAAAATGGACCGGTGGGGATTTGAACCCCAGGCCCCCGCCATGCCAAGACGGTGCTCTACCAGGCTGAGCTACCGGCCCATTTCTTAGTTGCTGGTGGGTTAAAAAAGTTTTGCTGAACTCGGTCTTCTTGAACTAATAGAATGTCTCTGCTGACCTCCTCTGCGCACTAAAGGGCAAGGATTCCTGCCAGAACAAGGAGATTTTGGATTACATTTCCCCTTTTCGGGAATTAAATCCCGGACTGGGTCTCCGGCCCATTACCTCCATCCATTTCGGGACTCTAACAGTATTCCTAACTTAAGCTTTGAGAGAGGCATCTAAAAAACAAAATCAAAAATCTAAACTAAAAATCTGCTCATCCCGTTACGCCAAGCCTTTTCAGCATCAGAAACTTCGCATTTAAATTTCTTGAAATCGATCTTTTCTCCACCGCTGTAGCCTATAAGCCTGCATTCCAGCCCTTTTTCCCTCAAAAAACTTGTAAATTTTTCAGCAATTCTTTCGTCAACTTCCACAATCCACCTCGTGTTTGATTCGCAGAAAAGTTCAACGAAGTCAAATGAATATATTGCTTCAAAACCGATACCCATACCAAAACACATTTCGGCAACAGCAACTGCTAGCCCTCCTTCTGATAAATCATGACAAGCTTTTACTCTAAACTTCTTAAAGGCTTCTAGTAGACCATTTGCATAAGCTTTAAGCCTTTCTGGAGATGTTTTTGGAACCTCGTAGCTTTCAAAACCCATTATCTTTGAATAAAGACTGCCTCCAAACTCTTTCTTACTCTCTCCGACGAGCAACACGGCTCCTCCCTTGAAAAAGCTATCATTGATGTTAGAGATGTCTTCAACAATTCCAACTCCAAGCAATGTGGGTGTAGGTGGAATTGCTGAATACTTCGTTTCATTGTAAAAACTTACATTTCCGCTCACACAGGGGATACCAAATCCCTTGGCCATCCAACCGAGCGCTTTAACACTTTCAACAAATTCCCACATTCTCTCAGGCTTTTCAGGGTTTCCAAAATTCAGGCAATCGACGAAAGAATGGGGTATTGAATTCACAGCAACTAGATTTCTTATCATCTCATCAAAAGCGCTAGCAGTTCCCCAGTATGGGTCAGCCTTTGTAAGCCAAGGATTGATAGCAGTTGTAACCGCAATGCCGCGATAGGACTCTGTTGGCTTTAAAACAGCTGCATCACCATGGGTCTCAAAATTTATTTTCCCCTGAAGGGGCTTTAAAATTGTTGAAGCTTTCACCTCATGGTCGTATTGCCTTATCACCCACTCCTTGCTGGCCACATTCGGATGTGATATCATTTTCATAAAAACATCCAAATAGTCTCCAGGAGCAGGAATTTCCGGTTCCGGAGCTTTCTTGGGTCCTTCAGCATAGGTTCTGCAGTATTCAACTGCACCAACTATAAATTCTATGTCCATTTCGTATATCTTGTATCCATTGTAGTATATTCTTAGAACTTTTTCATCAATCGTTTTGCCTATTACAGTTGCCGGAATGTCCCACTTCTGAAATACATAAAGAACTTCATCAACCTTCTCGGGTTTAACCGTGAGCATCATCCTCTCCTGACTTTCGGAGACCCATATCTCCCATGGTGCCATTCCTATTTCCTTCAGCGGGACTTTATCCAAATGAATCTCTGCTCCAAAACCAGCAGCAAAAGCCATTTCTCCAATAACGCAACTAAGACCGCCGCCACCAAGATCTTTCATTCCAGTTATAAGTCCCTTTTCAGCAACTTCCAGACACGCATGAATCAGCGGTTCTTTTATAATAGGATTCCCCAACTGAACAGCACTTCTTTCCTCTTCACTTCTCTCATCGAGTTCAGCCGAAGCAAAAGTGACGCCATGGATTCCATCTCTGCCAGTTTTACCCCCTACAAGAACAAAGAGATCCCCAACATTTCTCGCTTTGCTTGGAACAATTTTGTCCTTCTTTGCTATACCCAAACATCCAACGTTGACGATGCAGTTTGTCAAATAGCCCCGATCAAAAAAAACGCAACCTGAAACTGTTGGTATTCCAACTCTGTTGCCATAGTCTCTTATACCAGCAACAACTCCAGTTAAAAGATAATTCGGATGTCTAGTTCCCTTCGGAAGCTCATCATAACCAACATCGAGATCCGCAAAGAATAAGGGATCTATTAAAGCGATTGGCTTCGCTCCCATGCAGAGAACATCCCTTATTATCCCTCCTATTCCGGTAGCTGCACCGCCATAAGGCTCTATTGCAGAAGGATGATTATGGCTTTCGATCTTTACAACATATGCATATTCCTCATCGAATTCAACAACTCCAGCATCTTCCTTAATTGCAGATATTACATAAGGATATCGAGAGTAATCGTCGATCAGATAGCTCCTCAAGAAATATTTAGAACTTTTGTAGCAACAGTGTTCACTCCAAGCTTGGCCTAAAGACTGCAGCTCTATATCAAACGGATTTCTACCCTTCTTTTTGAAATACTCCTTTATAATTCTCATTTCATGCAGATTAAGTCTCAAACCCATTTTCTCGCTAATCTGAAGAAGTTCTTCATCGCTGGCGTTCAGTATATCAATTTCATAAAGTTCAAACGGAACTTCTACTTTCCTAAACATTCCCATCCACCCAACTTATCCTATACTTATGAATCACGGGATTCGCCAACAATCTCTCGCACATTTCTCTCAACTCTCTCTCGGCTTCTTCCTTGCTCTTAGCGTCGATTTCTATTCTGAAAACTTTTATGGATGAAACTTTTTTAACTCTTTTATATCCCAAAAGTCTCAAAGCTTTTAGAGTAGATTCCCCCTCTGGGTCTGCTACTCCCTCTTTCAGCTCGATGTAAACGTCGGCTATCATGATTAGAATGGATTTAAGACGGAATAAAAGCATTTCATTTCTTCATTAATGTCTTTAAAGAGTGAAAGAGAATTGTTAACTTCCCGCCCTAAAGGCGAGGCTTCCGGCTTAAGTCATGGGCTATATGTTCGGCCGAAAAGTTTGCGATTACGCAGATCTATTCATTCTGCAAGGACTTTCCCTCGATTGCTTAGACTTTTTTATTTAAGTTTTCTTCATCTATACACCAAGAGCGAGTTATAAATTAAGCATAAATACCCAAAGTTCAGAAAAGAGAACATGAGAACTTTAGTCATTTCAGCGCTAATGGTAGTAATACTCGCATTAGTCGTAACCGCGAGTTTTTTAAACGATCATAAAAAAATCCGGTATACAGTATCCGACTGCTCCGAGTGCTACGGGGAATACAGTAGTTATTATGAATACGATTCACAGAAAAAAGTTCTAAAGGCCTTTGTAACGGTAAACTGCGGAAGTGATGAAGTGGTGGCTGAGAAAATTGGTGAAAAAATCGTAATAACCGAGAAAGACTATGACGGAAAGCTTGCAAGATGTGTTTGCCAGAAGGAGGTAAGAATTTTCGATGTAGATGAACTGAAAGTCGAATTTGTGGACTGGTCTGGAAATTCCAAATTGCTTGAAAAAGGGAAAGGATTCTGTGGCAGATCGACACTTGCCTACTGCGAAAAAGATGATGACTGCAAAATTGGCGGTTGCTCATCCCAACTCTGCATGGGAGCAAAAGAAGAGATCGTAACTACATGCGAGTTCAGAGAATGCTACGATTATACCAAATACGGAGTATCTTGCAAATGCGTTAACAACATGTGTCAGTGGATATGATAGTGGGCAAGGACTTTGAGAGCACAAAGAAGAGAGCAATTTACAAAGTAATCGAAAAGGGTGTTCTTTGTAGCTCAAGATTTGGAAAAAGCATCAACCAAGATCCGATTCTTCTGATCGTCGAAAAACCCGAACCTGAACAGATAATCCCAGACTCCTTCTCAGAGAGATACTTTGAAAGAGTTAAAAGCGTGATGGAAATAGTTGTCAAAAAGTTAAAGGAGAGAAAATACACTAGGAGGATGTCTATCCCAATATGGAGGCCGGAGGAACATTATGCGGAAAATCCAGTTGCAATAACAGAGATTTCACTACTTTTCGATGAAAAACTACATTTAACCGCATACTTTCGCTCCCTCGATTTGCTTAACTACTTCGATGTTAACTTTCACTTTCTTTCAAACGTTCTTGACGAGATCTCCCAAAAAGCTGGACTAGATACAGGAAGTGTCGCTATGCTCGTTGCTGTACCCCATGTCTATGAAAGAGACTTGAAAAGGGCCGAAATGCAGGCCGAAAAATGTGAGGAAATATATGGTTACACAAAGCTCGGAACACACTTAGTTGAAGACTACATCTCATCAGCCTGGCATTCTGCAATGGAAATAATCTACAATATGGGGAAGACGAAGGAGACTGAATGGGAATTTGAACGACAAAGAAAGTCCAAGTTCGTTCACAGACTGTTTATCGAAGTAAGAAATCCGGAGGAAAACAAAATACACGACAAAGCTCCTTTCACAGAAAGTTACTGGCTTGATTATGCGCATAGCTACGTAATCTACGGACTTCAAAAAGTTTCGAATCCTATCCCGAAAACTGAGGAGTATACTTATGCTGAACGAGCTAGATATTGCGAGAGAGATGAAATAAAAGTAGACCAGCTTTTCGAGGCTATTGAAAAGCTTAGGAAAGACAGATGTCGAAGAGACTGCTATGTCGGCATTTCGAGACCATGGGATTTGGAAATCGACGATCCTCCCTGCCTACGTGGATACCAGTTCACACCAAAATCAGATTGGCTCAATGGAATTTTTTATATGAGGTCAAACGACGTTTATGGAGCAATGCATGCGAACATGCTTGCATTTGCTCTGCTAACAAAATACGTTGCCGAGCTGACGGGTTTCAGGAAATACAAATATTGGCATTTTGCGGTTGATGCGCATATTTATGAGGGATTTCTTGACATTGTGAAAGAAATACTGTATCCAAAAACGAAAAAAAGTCCAATATAACTTTCATGCTTTCTGATCTAAGTTCATTTATTGCTTTTTTCATAGCATGGTGTTGAAAGCTTTAAAACTGAAAACCCGTCCTTCATGGCAGGGATGAATAAGAAAAAGGGAGCTTTAGCGATGTCCATGTATGGACAAAATCTATGAGCTGACCTCCTCCCCGCCCTGAAGGCAGGCTTTCAACAGTTGTAACTGAGGAATACAGCATTACGGTTCCTTCATGGAAGAAAATACTTCCTCAACCTGTCTGAAGCCAGCGACTATTTTTGCGGACAAAAATAACTTTTTTCAATTCTCCCTAAATCACCAATGCTTCCGCTGTCCACTATTTCTCCACCTGAAAGGACATAAATTCTATCCGCAACGTCTGCAACCAAAGAAAGGTTCTGTTCAACAGCTAAAATCGAAACACCTCGCTCCTTTATTTTTCTTATCACATCAGAAATCGTTTCAATCACAATTGGAGCGAGTCCAAAACTGGGTTCATCAAGGAGTAATAACTTGGGTTTTAGCATCAGAGCCCTTGCTATGGAAAGCATTTGCTGTTCTCCACCACTCAGGGTTCCAGCAAGCTGGTCTTCCCTCTCCCTCAGTCTCGGAAATATCTCGTAAATTTCATCGAGTTTCTTAGATCCCGTAATGAGAAGGTTATCCCTAACGCTCATCTTTGGAAAAATTCTCCTCCCTTCTGGACTAATCGCTATACCAAGTGATATTCTTTCGTTTGTTTTAAGCTTCGAAATTTCTCTACCATTGAAAAATATTTTGCCCCTTGTTTTAACTAATCCACAGATGGCTTTTAGCAAAGTGGTTTTTCCAGCCCCATTTGGTCCAAGAACTGCTACTGTTTCTCCACCTAGGACTTCAAGATTGATTCCTTTTATTACATCCCCTTTCCCATAAGATGCGTAGAGTTCTTCAACCTTTAACATATTTCTTACCGAAATAAGCTTCCATAACGGGCCTACTTTCAAGAACGTCTTCCGGACTTCCGTCGAAAATCAGCTTTCCCTCGTTGAGCACTATTACCCTTTCAACTGCATTGAATAAATCTCCCATCCTATGCTCAACTATAGCAACTGCCGTCCCGTTTCCTCCCAGCTCTTTTATTATGCCCAAGATTTTTTCCGCCTCTTTTTTGCTTAAACCTGAAAATGGTTCGTCGAGAAGTAAAAGTCGAGGATTTCTAGCCAATGCCAAAGCCAAGCTGAGTCTTCTCATTTCACCCTGTGAAAGATTTTTTGCAAGCTCTTTTCTCCTTGATTCCAAATCAAAATCCTTCAATATACTTAAATCATCAGTTATAACCTTCAGATTTTCTTCCACAGTCATATTTTCGAAAACTTTTGTAATCTGAAATGTCCTGACTATCCCCAGATTTGCCAAATCTCTGGGCTTTTTTCCAACTATGCTTTTTCCCATGAAAAATATCTCGCCAGAATCCGGTTTAACGAAACCAGAAATTATGTTAAAGAGAGTAGTCTTTCCAGCACCGTTAGGGCCGATTATACCCAGCCTTTCTTTCTTAACTTCTAACGAAATTTTCTCCAGAACTTTCAAACCACCAAAGCTTTTTGAAATATCAATGAGCTTGAGCATGTGTGTGTCTAAATTGCAAAGTTTTAAATACTTTTTGCAAACTCATGGCATGCGATCGTTGGCTATACTTGCGTTGGTGTTGCTCTTGGCTTTCTGTGTTTCACAACCCGAAGCGATAGGAAAAAGAGAAAAGGTAGTAATTGGCGTTTTGGCCCCATTATCTTTACCAGAAGGTTCTGCCCAAGAAAAAGCGGCGAGAATTGCAGTAGAGGAGATAAATTCAAAGGGTGGAATTCTTGGGTACAAGGTTGAGCTTGTTCTCGGCGACGACAAACTTGATCCCACTGTGGGTTCTGCAGAATTCAGAAGGCTCGCTACAATCGAAAAAGCTGATGTGATAATCGGTGGATTTTCAAGCGGAGTAATGTTAGCCACCATGGAAGTGATGGCGGAAACCAAGACTCTATTTCTGACAGACGCTTCCTCGCCCTCGCATTCTGCAAAAGTTGCGGAAAACTATGAAAAGTACAAGTACTGGTTCAGGCTCCAGAATAATGCAACCACATTTGCCTACGATATTGCAGATATGGTCAAGATGTTAGGAGAGAACGGTTATGAAGTTAAGAAAGTTTACATAATAAGGGACGAGCACATATGGGCTGAGGACGTGGTTAAAACACTGAAACCCTTGCTAGACTCACTTCAAGTTGAGATCGTCAAAGACGTAAAAATCCCAAGAAACTACGCAGAATACGAGCCTCTGATTCTTGAGGCTGAGAGACTAAATGCAGATCTTATAATCCCGATAATAGCGCTTGCGGGAACTGGAGACATTCTTGTAAAGCAGTGGGCAAGCTTAAAACCTAAACTCTTAATTGGAGGAGATCTGCTTGCTGCTAATGATTATGCTTTCTTTGAAAAGACCGGCGGAGCTGCAAACTACGTAATTTTCACCGCAGACGGTGGAACGCTTGTAACAGATCCGATAACAAAAATGGGAAAAGAATTTGTTGAAAAGTACAAAGCAAAGTATGGCCACTATCCAGAAGCACACCAAGCTTTCGTGGCCTATGATGCCGTATATTTATATAAATTGGCCGTCGAAGAAGCCAAAAGAAACGGAGAGAGAGACCCATTCAATTCCGATGTGCTTGTAAAATACATTGAAAGGTTCAACGAGAGAGATCCTGTAGTGCTGACGAGACCAATAGCGTTCGCCAAAAACCATGATCTCGCTTGGGGAGATAACCTAACCAGAAACTGGATCTCACAATGGCAGGATGGAAAGCAGTTCGTGATATATCCAAAGCACGTGGCAACAGGAGAACTAAAACTCCCACCTTGGATAAAATGATTGAGATAATCGAACTTCTTCTTTTTGGTACAGCGATAGGAGGGATATTTGCACTAATAGCATCAGGTTTTTCATTAATCTTCGGCGTTTCACGCATTTTGAACTTCGCACACGGGGTTTGCTTTGCGGTTTCCGCCTATTCTGCAATATTCTTCATTAAGGAGTTTTCTCTTGATGTTTACCTAGCATCGCTGATCGGCATCGCTATCGCTATTCTTTTCGGCCTAATTGTCTATGCAATAACGAAGCCTGTAAGGGCAAATGCTGTGATGGTAATTATCGTAACTCTTGCCTTTGCACTGCTTGTAGAACAAATTATATTGACAAGCTTCGGAAACAGAGGAATGAGCCTGACACCATTTGTAGGGGGTGTTCAGGTAATCTACGAAAACTTGAGAATGGCAAAGATGAGGTTAATAGCTATACCAGTAGCTATCGCACTCCTTTTAGTCTTAGATTTGTTCATAAATAAATCAATGGTCGGAAAGAGAATTCAAGCTGTCTCTCAAGATCTAGAAGCTTCGATGCTGATGGGAATAAATGTGGAACGGATTTTTATAATCACAATTGCTATTTCCTCCGCTCTGGCTGGATTTGCCGGAATTCTATACTCTCAGATATTTAATATATATCCCGCAATGATTCTCCGGGTTTTAATCTATGCATTTGCAATTGTAATTTTAGGAGGACTGGGGAGCATTCGAGGTAGCATCTTGGCCTCTTTCATAGTCGGTTATGTTTTTGTTGCAACAATGAAAACCTTGGGAACACACTGGTCAGAATTCGTTATGCTGATAGTTATTGTGGGTATTTTGATCGCAAAACCTACTGGACTTTTTGGGGTGAGAGAATGAAGTCAAAAATTGCGCAGCTCATCACACTCTCGGTTTTTCTCTCCCTACTTCCTATTTTCACACCTCCTGCATATCTCTACTTAATTGGCCTTGGCATAGTTTTTGCCGTGATTGTTGCAAGCTGGGATCTAATTGTTGGTTATGTCGGACAAGTGAATCTCGGCCATACAACTTTTGTAGGTCTAGGTGCTTATACAGCTGCAATTCTACAGGTTCCATCGAGAATTGGAATGACCCTAGAAATCCATCCAATTCTTTCGATTATTTTGGCTGGAATATTCTCAGCAATCGTTGCTTTAGGAATTGGGATTGTTACCCTGAGGCTTAAGGGCTACTATTTCTCGCTTGTAACAGCTATTCTGCCACTGGTTTTTATGCAGAAGGTCTTTATATGGAAAGATATTTTTGGTGGAGAAGAGGGTTTCTCCATTCCTGTTGAAAAAGTTGCTTTTGCCGCGACGATTGAAAAATATTATTTTGCACTAGTATTTATGTTTCTATCAATACTTTTCATGCTTTACATATCGAATAGCAAGTTGGGAATAAGGTTTAAAGCTATCAGAGACAGCGAAGAACTCTCAGAATCTCTTGGTATAAATGTAACCTATTACAAGGTTCTCGCAGTCGTTATTAGCTCTTTTTTTGCTGGCATGGCAGGAGCAATTTTTGTCAATTACAGACACACGGTCGCGCCTGACTTATACGATGTGCCGCTCATGTTGCTTATAATCCTATCTACAGTTATAGGCGGGCTCGGCTCGCTGATTGGTCCACTCCTGATGGGCCTTGTAATATATCTAGCGAAAAACTGGTGGCTAACGTTTCTTAAATTTGGAATTCTAAACGAGGAGACAGTCCTCTATGCAATATTGATTGCGATTGCGATTTTAATGCCAGAAGGCGTTTATGCTCGAAGAATTTTCTTAAGACCAATTGTAAAAAAGAGGCAAAATTAGTGAAAGACTTTTTCCCACCTTTAGGATGGACTAAGACCCATAGTTTTTAATTTTTTCAAAAAATCTTAGTAGTATTTTGCTCCTCACATCTGCCATCTCGCAGATGCTGCTTTCGAATATTCCGTGAACTATGAAAAACTTCTCTTTCTGAAAAACACCAACTTCCACAACTCTATGTCCTTCTTCTTCAATTGCTCTCCTCATCATTTCCACGAATTCAAGCTTGAAGTCTTTTGACTTAATGTATGCAACTACTTCATCCGTTATCGATCTCCATATATGACCACTGGGTTGCTGAAAAGAAAGAAGTTGGGAATTTTTAGAATTCTTCCTGTCTGAACGCTCGGCAATCTTTCCCCATCTCCCACTTCTCTCAACGTGGTTCTTAACAACCCTATGTTTATGACGTCTCCCTTTATTATTGGGTT
>CAYXCK010000017.1:0-22006 GCA_964463575.1 uncultured archaeon | reverse complement strand
AGCTGTTACTCAATGAGTCGATGCACGACTAAAACTTTTCGGCCACAGCGCGCTCTTATAAATTTGTGTCTGTGTCTCGAACTTTATTATGAGCGCCCGGGCCGGGATTTGAACCCGGGGCGTGGGCTCGACAGGCCCACATGTTGGGCCGGGCTACACCACCCGGGCTTGAAATTTGTTACACCAACGATTTTTAAATCTTTGCAAATCCAAGACAAAAAATATTAATTCACACTACATAAAGTTTTTCGATGTTTAAATGTCACGTCTATGATTGGAAAGATATCGAGAGACTTTGTAGGGAACTCGCGAGAAAAATTAAAGCTAGCAATTTTAAAGTCGATGCAATCGTTGCAATTGCAAGGGGGGGATGGGTTCCTGCAAGGATTCTTGCAGATATGCTTGATGTCAAAGAACTGCACAGCGTAAAAACAGAACATTGGGGAATAGTGGCGACAATTACTGGAAAGGCAACAATAACGCAACCTCTGAATACAAGATTTGATGGTAAAAGTGTACTCATTGTAGACGACGTCGTAGACACCGGAGAAACTATGAACATAGTCAAAGATCACGTGCTATCATTAGGAGCCAAAGAAGTTAAAACTGCTGTTTTAGACTATAAGAAGACTTCTTCATTTATCCCGGATTACTTTGGATCGGAGATGGAAAGTTGGAAATGGATAGTTTATCCCTGGAGTATCAGAGAAGATGTTAAAGGTCTTATAGAAAAAAAAGGTGCCAAAAACTTTGAAGAAGCTTTAAACATTCTTAAAGAGTTTGAAATAGAAATCGAGCATGATATCCTCAGAGAGATTATCGAAGAATGAACTTAAGAGACTGATTTCCGTTGCAAGAGGACTAGAAAAACCAGACCTAGTTATAAAGGGAGTTGAGATCGTCAACGTACTCACAGAGGAAATTTACCCGGCAGACATAGCAATATGTGGAGACAGAATAGCAGGGATTGGAAACTACAGCGGAATAAAAGAAATAGATGCTAGAGGACTTTATGCAGTTCCGGGGTTAATAGATGCTCACACGCACATTGAAATGACCATGCTTACACTCTCCGAATTTTCAAGACTGGTTGTGCCAAGAGGGAACACATGTATAATCGCCGATCCGCATGAAATTGCAAATGTTTTGGGTAAAAAAGGTATAATCTATCTTCTCGAAGAGGCTAAGTTTGTACCAATAAGGTTCTACTGCATGATTCCCTCCTGCGTACCTTCCTCTCCACTTGAGACCTCGGGGGCGGATTTAGGAGTTGAGGAAATCGAAGAACTCCTCAAAATCGACGGCGTCATAGGTCTTGCGGAATTCATGAACTATCCAGCAGTCCTAGATCTCAGGGATGATGCAATTGAAAAGATAATAAAAGCTGGAATGGTAGACGGGCACTGTCCCAAACTTTCCGGAAAAGACTTGAATGCATACATTTCAGCTGGAATTCTTTCCGACCATGAAAGTACAGAGTTAAATGAAGCGATGGAAAAGCTGAGGCTTGGGATGAGAATAATGATCCGGGAAGGATCAGCAGGCAGAAATCTCAAAGCTTTAAAAAAGATAGCCGGGAACAGATACACGATGCTCGTGACAGATGGAGATAGAAGTGTAAAAGATTTGCTCAATGAAGGCTATCTTGACAGCGTATTTAGAAAAGCAGTTGCAGAAGGAGTCGACGAAATGAAAGCTTTACAAATGGTTACCATAAATCCGGCTGAATATTTTGGAATAAAAGCTGGTCTGATTTCACCGGGAAAATTTGCAGATATCGTTCTTCTTCGAAATTTAAGAAATTTTGATGTTAAAATGGTCTTTGTGGGGGGTAAAAAACCAGAATTCAAGACTTACATATATCCAAAAGAAGCAACAAGCTCTGTTAAAGCCAGAAAAATATCAAAAGATGATCTTGCTATTAAGCCTGGAATTGCAAGAATTATTGAAGTAATCGATGGCGAAATTATTACTGAAGAGAGTAGGGAATTCGTGGAGGGAATAAACGTTGAAAGAGATATCCTTAAAGCAGTTGTTATTGAAAGGCATAAATTTAGTGGTAGAATAGGAAAGGCCTATGTGAGGGGATTTGGATTAAAAAGGGGCGCAATTGCTCAAACAATAGCCCACGACGCCCACAACATAGTCTCAGTAGGGGCAAGCGATGAAGCGATCTGCAATGCTGTTAACAGATTAATAGACCTCGGAGGGGGGATTGTTGTTTTCGATCAGGAATTCTACGAACTTCCACTCAGAATTGCCGGGCTTATGAGTGATGAAAATGCAGAAAAAGTCGCCGAAAGGCTTGAAAAAATTGAAAAAAAGCTAAAAGATCTTGGATGCAAACTGAAATCTCCCATAATAACCCTATCTTTTATAGCTCTCCCAGTAATTCCAAAAATAAAGCTAACAGATCTGGGACTCGTCGACGTTGAGAGGTTCAAGATTGTCGAGCCCATACTCGATCAGAAGACTTATTAGCCCCCTCCATAACAATTTTTTAATGATTGAAGAAGAAATCCTCGACATACTTGCGGAATTCGGACCCCTAAGTTCCCAAGAAATAGAGAAGGAATTGCTAAGCAGGGGATTCAGTATAACATCAAGAACAGTAAGATACCACCTCAAAAAGCTTGAACAAAGAGGCCTTGTTAATAAAGGAAACCATGGAAAATCACAAATTACACTAGAAGGGATAGATTTCCTTAAAGGACTCAAAGCCTTCGAAAGATTGGGGGAGTTTAGCGAAAGGATCGAAATAAACGTTTATTCCAGTGATTTCGACATTTACAGGATGAAAGGAAAGGTGCCAACGAATCTGGCAATAATAAAGAAGGAGGAATTTGAAAAATGTGTAGAAGTCTTAGCAAAAATGGAAGATTTTCCCTTTATTATCCATAACGGGGTCTTTTTTGCAGATGAAGGGGAAGAGATAAACGGCAAAAAAATCCCGGACGGTCACTTTGGCATCGCAACAATCTCGAACACGTTTTACGATGTCCTCTTAAAATCAGCAGGGATTAACACTTATCCCGAATACGCAGCATTGCTTAGAGTTGAGAACATGGTTCCGAGCAGGATTATGGAACTGATAAGCTATGTTGGAACAACTATGAGCCCAGGATGGCTACTTCTTCGTTCAGGTCTGACTTCAGTTAGCTCTGTGTTGAAAAATGGTAGCGGAGTAATAATCTCAGCCGTTAGAAGTTTTAGCAGATATGCCATAGATATAGCGCTTAGAACGGTTGAAACTGCCAGCTCAAGGGGCTTTAGAGGAGTTCTTGCTGTTCTTCATCCATCAGACAGGCGATTCAGTCTTCCTTTTGGAAAAAAAGCAAGAATTATCATAAGCGCAGGACTGAACCATCTAGCACCCATCCATGAAATGGGAATTGATATGGAAATAAGAGTAAACGAAGTATTAATCGAGTTCTCAAAATTTAAACCAATTAGCACTATTAAATAATATATTATTTTGGAAAAACACTTCCAAAAAACTTAAATATTAGAAATAACAGTATTGACTATGGTGAAAAAAAGGATTGTTGCTATTCTGCTAGTTGTAGCTTTAGTAGTGGTTTTTGCTGGTTGCCAACAGCCCCCGCCGGCTACTACGCCGACGCCAACCCCTACACCGACAACGCCGAAAATAACTTCCCTAACAATAGCATCCGGAACTGTTGGTGGAGTATATATTTATTATTGCTCAGGGCTCGCCTCCATTTATTCAAAGTATTTGAACATTTCAGCAAATGCGGTTCAAACAAAGGCAAGTGTTGACAACCTGCTATACGTCTACAAATCACCAAGTGACACAATTGGGATTTCGCTGATCAAGTCTGTTCACGATGCTTGGCACGGAAAACTCGATGCCTTCGAGAAGAAACCTCAGAACTGGATTAGAGTGCTTTGGGTCACCTATGTTACCCCGATCCATATTGTAACAACCTCCGATAGCGGAATAAAAACTGTCCACGATCTAAAAGGAAAAAGGGTTTCAACGGGCGCTCCAGGAAGTGGCACTGAAATAGATGCGCTCGCAATTCTAAGCGCTGCAGGAATAGATCCTTCAAAAGATTTCTCAGTCTGGCAAAAGCTAGGTGCAAAAGAATCCGCAGATGCTTTGCTTGATGGAAAGCTTGATGCTTACTTCTGGAGTGGAACTATACCAACAGCTTCCGTTTCAGAACTTGCAACAAACCTGAAACAGAGAGGAAAACAGATAGCCTTCATCGCTATTCCAGATGATGTCATAAAGAAGTTGAACGAAATGTACCCGGGCCTCTATGTCCCTGATGTTATGAAGAAGGAATACTACGACTCGCCAGCTGATGTAAAAACGGTTTCAACGCTCAATGTCATATTCTGCCATAAGGATCTTCCGGAAGACTTCGTATACATGCTAGTTAAAACCACTTTTGAACATCTGGATGACTTGTACGCTGTGCATCCGGCTGCCAAGCAGACAACAATTCAAAACGCCGTGATTTACAAGGGAGACATACCATATCATCCGGGCGCATTGAAATACTACAAGGAAAAGGGAGTGCTAAAGTGAATGAAATTAATTTTTTTAATTATTTTTATATTATTTGTTCTTTCATCGGAACCGGGAAAGATCGTATGCTTGGAAACAATGGATAAAGTTACGAAAATTCCGACAAGCAAACTAGAACTCGAATTCAGACACTCTGTATATGGAGGGTGCATAACTTTGTTCGTACAAGTTTCCGGGAACAAATTGTTCATAGAAAAGATCTCAAGCGATGATGAAGCCTCGATTTCATACTATACAGATCAATATTTTTTTAGAAACGGAAGATTCTTTGCAGAGATCAAAGAAGAGAGGAATGAGATTTTGGTAAATGATGGTTGGAAACTGAAATTTGGAAACGAAGAGATAATTACAAAATACTTGACAAAAATACTAATTTGCAGGTGATCTAATGAGTTTAGCAAGATATTTTGGAGGATTATTGGCATTTTACAGTATTTTTATTCTCTTTTATCCTGATCTCATTCCATACTTAACGTGGCTTCCCATTAGCATTAGATACTGTTTCGACCAAATTCATCTTATTAGAGGCATTCACTTAATGCTCTGCATATCTGCCCTAGCCTTTCTTGCCTACGGCAAAAAAACGAGTTTTTTTGGAAACGTCATATTATCGGCGATGTCCTTACCCTGCGCAATAATTCTCTCAATTATAATAAAAAATCCTGCAACCTCTTTTATGATCCTTCTTCTCTGGTTCGCAACGTTTCCACTCGATGCGATCTTTTCAGCTATAAAAAAGCAGGTAAACTGGAAGTTCACAATTCTCCTGCTCTACATTCCCGCTACCATTTACCTAATAATCGACTATGAAAAAATAATATACAGAGTCGTCTTTCCAACGGATCTAGATGTTCTAATAGGATGGACAATGATTCTGCTTCTTCTATATGCCACAAACGTCAAAATAGGCTGGCCCTTACCGGCAATTGTTCTAGTCTTCCTCAATTATACCCTCTTCGGTAGCAATATTCCCCCTCCTATAGGCCACAATTTTAGAGACATTCCCCTAGCAATCGGAAAAAGCTGGATGGAAACGGAAGCAGGAATATTCGGCTTGCCACTTGGGGTTTCTGCAAAGTATATAGTTTACTTCACAATTCTCGGCGGCGTTTTGCAAGCAATAGGTATAACCAGGTTTATATCCGAATTCGCCTCAGCTTTCCTAGGTAGATCTCCCCAAGATGTTGGGAGGGCCACAACTGTCTATTCCGCTGTTATGGGAATGGTTTCCGGCTCAGGTGTTGCTGTCACAACTACTGTTGCAACAACGATGCTCCCCTCGTTCAGAAAGGCTGGTTATGATGACAAATTTTCCTCAGCCTTCATAGCTGGTACAGGAACGGCGGCACTAATAACTCCTCCAGTTCTAGGAGCTGCAGCCTTCATAATGATGGAAGTAATGGGGGTAGACTACAAGACTTTAATAGTAATGACAATTCTACCGGCTCTCCTTTACTATTTATCCCTCCAGATTTATCTCGAGATATTCACAAAAAAGCATAAGTTAACCACACTAAGTGATGTTGAAAAAAGAAGGAAAAAGGATGTTATGAGAGAACTTTATATGCTACTACCCATCGCAATCCTGATCTACATGATTTTCCAAGGCTACACGATTGCAATGTCTGCTGTCACAGCGATCTTTGTCTCCTGCCTAATCGGTTTAGCGAGGAGAGTAAAAATTCGAGATCTTCTTAAAGGTTTTAGCGATGGAGCTCTAGATGTAATACCAGTCGCCCTAGCATGTGCGTGCGCTGGAATAATCCTGCACTCACTCCTAGTCACGGGACTTGGGATGAAAATAGAAGAGATAGTACGCTTCATAAGCGCTGGAAATTACTACATATCCCTACTTCTTCTTGCAATCTTTACCCTCATTCTTGGTATGGGTGTACCACCAACTGCAAGTTACGTTATAGTCTCAGCTTTGGTAATCCCGGCAACTGTTAAGCTTGCAATAGCACAAGGATTTCCTGAGGTTGTTGCCCACTACAGCGTTCATGTTTTTGCCTTCTATTACGCAATCCTCGCAGACGTAACTCCTCCTGTTGCGCTCGCAGCTTATGCGGCAGCAGCTGTAGCAGGACAAAATCCCCTCAGAGTTGCGGTTGTAGCAGCAAAAATTGCCATAATAAAGTACCTAATGGCCTTTTCATTTGTACTAGCTCCTGCTGGTTCTGCTTTGCTTATCGTTCTACATCTCAACAATCCGGCAGAAATAGTGATAAGAGCAGTCCTAGTGGCTGTTTCTGCAATCGCAATTAACAGTTCAACAGTAGGGTACTTCAGGAGAAATCTGAACCTTTTAAAAAGAGCGGTTCTCTTTGTTGCGGGAATCATGCTAATAATCCCACTAACACTCACTAATGTTCTAGGATTAATTTTAGTGGCTTTGATGCTCGTTCCAGAGTTTCGTAAAAGTCCTAGCTAATTTATTTTTTGGTCATCCATTGCCGAAAAACTTATTAAATAAAATTCAAAAAGAATCTTCGGTGAGAAGATGTTTAAAGGTGTTGACTTCTACGGGATAGATGAACTCCTTACAGAGGAAGAGAGGCTTATAAGAAATTCTGTAAGAGAGTTCCTAGAAAAAGAGATAGCCCCGCTGGTTGCCGAAGCTTGGCATAAAGAGGAGCCGCTAGATTTTAGAGAAATTGGAAAAAAATTCGGCGAACTAGGAATGCTAGGGCCTTTTATTCCCGAAGAATACGGTTGCCCGGGAATGAACTACACATCTTTTGGTCTCATCTGCCAAGAAGTGGAGAGAATCGATAGTGCCCTGAGAAGCTTCGTAGCAGTCACATCTGGTCTTGTGATGTATCCAATATGGAAATTTGGGAGTGAAGAACAGAAAAAGAAATACCTTCCAAAACTCGCAAAAGGAGAAATAATAGGCTGCTTTGGGATGACTGAACCCAATGTTGGTAGCGATCCGGCCAGCATGGAAACAAACGCTAGAAAGGAAGGAGACGAGTGGGTTCTTAACGGAACCAAGACTTGGATCAGCGAAGCGGAAATTGCGGATATAGCAATTGTTTGGGCAAGAGATCTCGGAGATGGAAGAATAAAGGGCTTCATTGTCGAAAGAGGAATGAAAGGATTTAAACAGTCAGCTATTAGGAGAAAAGGTTCGATGAGAGCTGGTGATGTTGGAGAGCTCTATCTGAGTGACTGCAGGGTTCCGGAAGATAACAGACTGCCAAATGCCATCGGCCTGAGACCTGCTCTCAGTTGTCTCGATCAAGCGAGATTTGGTATTTCTTGGGGCGCAATAGGTGCGGCAATGGATTGCTATGAGACGGCGTTGAACTATGCAAAAAACAGAAAACAATTCGGAGCCCCCATCGCATCCTATCAGCTAATCCAAGCTAAGCTTGTGGATATGCTAACAGAGATAACAAAAGGTCAACTCGTTGCTTGGAGGCTTGGAAAACTGATGGATGAAGGAAAAGCAACTCCAGAACAGATATCATTTGCAAAGAGAAATAATGTAAGAGTTGCGAGATTCTGTGCAAGGACGGCAAGAGAAATACTCGGAGCTAATGGAATAAGTCTCGATTATTCACCGATAAGACATATGGCAAATATAGAGAGTGTTTACACGTATGAAGGGACAGATGACATTCACACCCTGATTCTCGGTAGATACATAACCGGAATTCAGGCATTCAGGAGGGAGTTGTGATTTGAAACCATTTGAGGACTTACTAGTTCTGGAATTAGCACAGGCTGTAGCCGGACCCTATATTGGAACCCTCCTTGCAGACCTTGGAGCTGAAGTTATCCACATAGAAAGACCAAAGATCGGCGATCTTGCTAGGCATTGGATACCTATAAGGGGGGACCTAAGCTTTTATTTCGCAGTTGTGAATAGAAACAAAAAATCAATGACACTGGATTTAAAGAGTAGTGAGGGTAGGGAAATTTTTCTAAAGTTAGCAGAGAAAGCGGATGTTATAATAGAAAACTTCGTACCTGGTGTCGTTGAGTCTCTCGGCATTGGCTACGAAGTTGTGAAAAAAATAAACCCAAAAGTCATCTACTGCCACGTTTCAGGATTCGGTCAGGATGGCCCATATCGCGATCGACCCGCCTTTGATCAGCTGATACAGGGAGAGGCAGGAATAATAAGCTACACTGGTACAAAAGAAACCCCCTGCAAGATAAATGTACCAATTACAGACATCTTAGCAGCAATGTATGGAGTCTACGCAATTCTCGCCGCTCTTTTGCGCAGAGAGAGAACAGGGGAAGGAGCAGAAATAGATATTTCGCTCTTTGATTGCGCAGTTACCATGATGACCAATCTAATGAATATGGTTCTAGTAGAGGGGATGAGGGATGAGGATCTAAGAATGGGTACAAAATATTTCCTTGCAACACCCTACGAACCGTATCCAGCTGGCGACGGAAAACTCTTGAATATAGTTGTGGCCACAGAATGGCACTGGGAAGCTTTTTGCAAATCCGTGGGTTTGGAAAACTTGTTGAAAGATGAAAGATTTAAAACAAACCAGCAGAGACTCAAGCATAGAGAAGAACTTGAGAAGATTATAATTGAAAAGCTTAAGGAAAAATCAAGAGACGAATGGATAGAAATCCTTTTAAAAGCTGGAGTTCCATGCGGGGCGGTTAACGAGATAGAAGAAGTGATAAACCACCCACAGACTATAGCCAGAAATGTAATCGTCGAAATCGATTATCCTGGACTGGGTAAGATAAAAACATTTAACAATCCTGTAAAGATATCTGGCGTCCGATTTTCGGTCCAAAGACCACCTAAACTAGGCGAGCATACAGAAGAAATTCTTAAAAAGCTGGGATACTCGACTGAGGAAATAAAAAAGCTCAAAGAAAAGAATATAGTATGATTATGAGGACAAGGTATAAATAACTTCACGACAAAAAGTGTCAATGGAAAAGCTCTTGGTTAAGAAAGGCATCTCTACTGGAATTTCTCTTCTTGACAGGAGATTAGATGGTGGGCTACCTGCTGGTAGCTTTGTATGCCTTTATGCTGATCCGATTGCAATGCCAGAAACTTTCCTCTATCATTTGGCAAGTTCATCTAAAAGCTACTACATAACAACAAACCGCCCAACTAAATACGTCGTGAGGGATATGGAAATTTTGCGATTTAGAACGAAGGATATTACATTCATCGACGTATTTTCACAGTATTTCCTCAATGAATACGGACAGTTTGTTGTCGAAGACAGATACAGAGACAAAGAAATATTCGACTTTCTGGCCGATAGATTCCAAAGCATGAACAATAATGAAGACTATGTTGTTGTTCTCGACAACCTTTCATTCTTCCTAAACTTACAAGTGGAGTGGGGCCTCAAAGAATGGTTGTTGAATAAGCTTTATTCCATCGCAAAAGAAAAAAATACTGTAGTATGTGCTTATATGATCAAAAAATTCCATCCAGAGAACATCGTTTACCGAGTACTCGATCTCTCAGACGTAGTTATAAACGTTGAAGCAGAAAGAATCGGGGAAAAAATTGTAACGAAGTTTGCTCTCCCAAAGATTAGGGGTAAAAAGCCGATAACCGAGTTCTACAGGTTCACGATCGATGAGGGAATACAGATAGATACTTCAAGGGATATTGCCTAAAAAATTAATCAGGGATCTATAAATCTATGCTGCAAATAAAAAACTGAGATTTTTAAGATCCTTTTAACTAGCATTCGCATTTGAAGCTGAGATCTGTGACACTATTCTTCAGAATTCCGATCTTCTCTATTTCCACTTCGACTAAATCCCCCTTTTTAAGCATTCCAACACCAGCTGGTGTCCCAGTTGCGATTACATCGCCCGCCTCCAGTGTCATTATCGAAGATACAAATTCCAGCAAAGTAGGGACATCAAAAATCATACATGAAGTACTGGATTTTTGCTTAACTTCTCCATTAACCCTTGTTTCAATTTTAAGTCTTGAGAAGTCATCGATCTCCGCTATATATGGGCCTATAGGTGCAAATGTGTCAAAACTCTTAGCTCTTGTCCATTGTCCATCTTTTACTTGCAGATCTCTTGCAGTCACGTCGTTAAAACAGGTGAAACCTAGAATGTAGTCAACAGCCTTCTCTTTCGAAACATTCTTGCACCTCTTTTTTATAACGACCGCAAGTTCACCCTCGTAGTCTACTCTCTTTGTAGAATTAGGAATCACTATCGGATCTCCATCACCTATCACTGCAGTTGGAGGTTTAAGAAAGATTATGGGCTCGTCCGGAATTGGCAATCCCAGTTCCTCTGCATGATCCGTATAATTCAAACCAACTGCAATTATTTTGCTCGGTCTTACGGGTGGAAGAAACTTCACGGCGCCAATTGGAAATTCCAACGATTCAAAAACAATTTTATTTTTCTGAAGCTCAAAATATCCCTCGTAAATATTTCCATATGCAATAAATCTGCCAATCATATCAGCACTCCGACTTCCTTCCTAAAAGCCTCAACCTGATCCTTGTTTATATCCACAAAGATGACTTTTTTCAGTCTGGTCCCGGATTCTATGTGTTTTCTCAGCTCCTCTACCATTATCTTCGCAACCAGATCTTTCTGCAATCCACCAACTCCGGTTCCCAATGCTGGAAATGCTATGCTCTCAATTCCAAGCTCTTCAGCTTTTTTCAGTGCAGCTTTCATTGCCAGCCTCACCTTTTGTTCGTCTGTTTTGAAGTCGAGCTCCATCGTTGGAGCATGAATCACAAACTTTGCCTTCAATTTTCCGGCTGAAGTTACAACTGCCTCTCCAATTTTTATGGGTCCCTTTTTTACAGCTTCCTCTTCTATTTCCTTTCCCCCAGCTCTCTTTATAGCTCCCGCCACTCCCCCGCCCATGTAAAGATGTGTGTTCGCAGCATTGACAATCGCATCGACTTCAAGTTTTGTTATATCTCCGTGTACGACTTCAATAGTAACACCTCGGAACATAGAAATACTCAATTACTCAGCTAAAAAGCTTTCTCCATTCCAAATATCCGTCCCGCTGTTTTACATAGTTCAAAAATCTCGAAAGGAGTAGATTTTTACCTTCAAGATTTTTAGCATTTCCTATTGCAATAAACTTGCTCCTCGCTCTTGTTAGTGCTACATTGAAAAGCCTTTTATCAGACGGAAAATAGAAATTCTTCGTTGCTGTTATAGAATAAATTATGACTTCCTTTTCTCTTCCCTGATAGCTATGGACCGTGCTTACTTCGCATCCAATTCCAAAATCCTCAAGCATCTGACTTATCAGTTCCCTTTGCCTCACATAAGGAGTTATTATCCCCACCTCGCTCTCATCCAAGACGCTGACCAGCTCATCACAAATTTCAACCACTATCTCGGCCTCAACTTCGTTTATCTTCGAAGATCCAACTTTTCTTTCTTCACCCTCGCAATCTATAAAAACGAGGGGTCTCATAGGATCGCCAATTTTCGGAATCGTAGTTTCTATTTTCGGAATTTTGATATTTCTGCACCTCTCGTCAATTTCAAGTCTGCCATATATTTCTTTAGCCGAAAAATAGATTATTTCAGAGTTGCATCTATAATGTTTTCTGAGCCAAAGAGCTTTCCTGTACTTTTCATATAAATGATTGAAAGCTGAAAACCTGTATGAATTCGGAATATTTATTTCGTAAACAGGAGGAAGCTGGTACGGGTCTCCGACTACAACTGCCTTTTTTGCCTTTTCTAGAGCTATTAGTGCTGTTGAAAGGCAAGTATTGCTCGCTTCGTCGATTATAACCGTATCAAAATTGAAGTTTCTAACAACACTCATAGCTCCTTTTAGGATTGTCGCTCCAACCGTTATCTTTCCCCTTTTGAGAATTTCTTCTTGCATTCTAATTATTTCCCTGTAGGCATTAGCTATCCTACTTGCAAAATCCTCGTAATTCTTAAAATCTATTTGAGAGAGGATTCTAGCTTCCAGACTATGTTTCTTCGCATCATCCGTTATCTTAGATGGATGACCAATCCTTATAGCTCTTTCCAACTTTTCGAGAACATTGTCAACAGCGACATTCGTATTGGAAGTTACCCATACTCTCTCGTTCTTGGACAGGAATTTTGCACTTTCGGCTATGAACGTGGTTTTCCCAGAGCCTGGTGGTCCAATTACGAGCAAAATTTCACCCTCTTCGAGCGAGCAGGTTGCCGAGTAGCATTCCCTCTGCCATTTATCTAACCAAGCAGGAGCTTCAACATTCTTTTTTCCGCTCCAGTATTCAAAATTGAGAATTTCATCCATTCTTTCTAAAGCTTCTCTCCTTAGCACCAAGCTCAAAAGATTCTCTGCTTCAATTATTCTTTCACCATCCATCCTCTCAAACTCCTTTACAGCCAGTACAAATCCATTTCTTGTCTTCCTAGCATCTACAACAAAACCAAAAGGAAAAATTCCATCTTCAACCCAAGCAACAGAGTTGCCGGGTTGTATCGCTCCAGATGATAAAATAACAACTATATCTCCCTTCCTTACTATAACTTCGGCTTCATAAACTTCCTTTTCTAGCAACCTTTTTTCAATCGTTTTCTCGATTTTCTCAAGTATTTCAGAAAGATTCATACAAGATTTGTGAGCTTCTTACTAGCAATACTATATGCCTTTTTCATCTCTTCCACAGTCAGCCTTCTAGCAATTTCCGGGTACTCATAAGCCCTGTAAGTGGGATAATACTGAAACATAAGGTTAAACCTCACATCCTTTCCAAGATTCTCCGAGACCCACTCAACAACCCTGCTTGTGCAACATTCTATGTGCTCCGGCATTACAAGATGTCTTATTAGCAATTCACCATTTTCCTTAGCCCTTAAAAAGTTTCTCTGAACGACTTCCATATATCTCGGCACCTTTGAGTACCTCAGCGCGCACTTATCATTGCCATACTTGAAATCCCCGAGCCATACGTCCACAAAGTCCTCTATTATTTCAGCAAGTTCGTTGCTATGGTACATATTTGAGTTCCAAACAACAGGGATGTTCGAGTCAACATAAAGCAAAATTTCAGCAATCGTGTGAGAGTGCTGATCGGGATTTCCACCGACAAAATTCACATTCCTGCTCCCCTGCCTGTATCTTCTGTCAATTATATATGCCAGTTCCTTAGGGTCCGCGATAAAATCATCGCTGTAAACTATGTCATAGTTTTGACAAAAAACACAGGCAAAGGTGCACCTATTGAAAAAAATTGTGTGCGAAGGAATTAGCTCAGGCTCCTCACCCATGTGCAGAAACTCGCTGCTGAAGTAGCTAACAACTCCACACTTGCAAAATCCTTTTTTCTCATACCTATTTACCTCGCATCTTCTCTCACAAAACTTGCATTCCTTGAGCATCTCAAAAAGTATGTCTCTCTTTAGATGAAGAAAGGAATATTCTTCAGGCTTCTCTTTAAGAATTTCAGCATCATTTAAATATTTTCTGAATTCTTTCTTCAAATTAGAATGGATTTTCATCTTCTCTTCAAAACTCTCGGCTTTTTCAGCCGGTATTCTCTTCGCTATCTGAAATTTCGCAACAGCCTCTCCAGAATTTATCGCGGTATATCTCTCAAGCCCCCTAACCACGTAAAAAATTGGTTAAAATAGAGATAAATTCTTTGCCCTTCTCAGTAGCCTATTTCTTTCAATCTTTCCTTAAGAATTTCTGCTGATTTTCTGAGCTTTTCGAGATCTTCCTCGCTCAAATTAAATTCTAAAATTTCTACCCCATTCTTGCCAAGTCTAACTGGAACACCGATTGCTACATCTCTTATCCCATACTCTCCTTGAAGAACGACGCTGCAGGGCATGACTTCCTTTGTATTTTCAACTACAGCTTTTATCATCCTGAAAATAGAGACCGCAGGACCAAATATCGTTGCCCCTTTTCTTTTTATTACTTCAGCAGCAACTTCTCTTGTGGCCTTTTCTGCAGCTTCCAAGTCCGCTCTTTCTATCTTCGAGATACTTCTAGCTATGAACATGCTATCCCCGTGTTCTCCAATGATCCAGGCTCTTTCGAACTTCGCATTCATGTCATGCAAAACTCTTGCAAGCCTTGAGGAATCCAGAACGTTTCCCATACCAAAGACTTCATTTCTACTTTTCCCACTCTCTTTCCAAGCCACGTAGGTCATCAGATCCATCGGATTCGTCACCATTAGAATCTTACTCTCAGGAGAGGCTTCAACAATCTTTTTTGATACGTCCCTAATTATTCCCGCATTCTTTGTCGCTAAGTCGAGTCTTGTCATCCCCGGTTTTCTTGCAAATCCAGCTGAGACGACGACTATTTCGCTCCCCTTTAATAGCGAGTAATTGCTACCCCCATATATTTTTGGATACTTTCCGATCGCCGAAGCCGCATGCGAGAGATCAATCGCTTCTCCAACAGCCAGATCTTCAGCTATATCAACTAGCGCAATTTCTTCGACTTCCAAATTCATTAAACAAGTGAAAGCGGTAACACTTCCAATCCTCCCAGCACCCACAAAACCTAGTTTCATAGCATTACACTAATTCACAAATCCTTAAACTTTACTGAATTTTTGCCTCCAAATCGCGAATATAGAAAGTTGCGGTTGCAACGGCTAGCGTTTCACCCTTCTCATCCAAAAGTTCTCCAAAACCAACAGCAACTTTGGATCCGATATAAAGCGGTCTTGCAACTGCTCTAATTCTCCCCTTCTGCACTGGCTTTAAATAATGAATGTTCAGCTGCGAGGTAACAGCAACCTTCCCCTTAAGGACTAGCTCCCTATTTATGTTAAGTCCAATTGCCGAATCTAAAACGCTCGCCGCAACACCTCCATGGGCAACGCCAAGTGCTTGCAAATGCTTTTCCTCAACTTCTAGGATAATTGTAATCCTCTCTCCGAGCTCTATTTTCATTCCAAGGAGTTTATACCAGGGTGCACTGCCAACTTTTTCGACAAATTTTTTTATTAGCTCCATAAAGGCATCTATACACAAATTTTAAAAACCTTACATTTACCAAAAAACGATGTCCACAAGAAACCCAAAAGCTGTAATATTGATGGGTTCAAAATCGGATCTCGATTTCTGCAAGCAAATAGCAGAAAAACTGAAAATCTTCAGCATAGAAAGCGATTTAAGAATAGCATCCGCGCATAAAACCCCAGAACACGTCTTAAACATTCTAAAAAGCTATGAAGAAGATCGAGTCGTTTTCATAACAGTTGCCGGAAGAAGCAACGCCCTGAGCGGTTTTGTAGATGCAAACACCGATAAACCAGTTATAGCGGCACCACCGATAAAAGATAACTGGATAGATCTTTTTTCCAGCATCAGAATGCCTTCAGGGGTTGCTCCTATGCTCGTTCTCGAAGCTGAAAATGTTGCGGTAGCTGTTGCAAAGATCTTTGCCTTAAGCGATGAAAAAGTTCGAAAAGCTGTAATAGATTACCAAAAAAGAAAAAAAGAGGAGATCTTAAAGTCTGATGAAGAGGTGAAATAGAATGGGGAGCGTTAAAGATCTAATTGTAATAAAAGAATCCTCAGAAAAATTAGGTGAAGGTATTTTCGAATTTTCTGATAGATTTTCAGTATTTGATTATGGTGAAATGCCAGACAAGATCGAAGGAAAAGGATGCTCTTTATGTCTGATTTCGGCCTTCTTTTTTGAAAAAATAGAAGATGAAGGAATGAAAACGCACTATCTCGGATTAATCGAAAATGAAAAGCTGAAGAGATTTGACGAACTGGAAGGTGCCACCAACAAAATGCGTATAAGACTTGTAAGGGTGATTAGACCGAAAAAGGAGAATGGTTACGACTACTCCGTATTCAAGAAAGAGAGAGGAAATTTCCTTTTACCGTTAGAGATAATATACAGAAACAAAATACCCGAAGGTTCTTCTTTGCTCAGAAGAATTGAAAAAGGGGAGGTATCACCAAAGGATTTTGGACTTAAAGAGATAAGAGCGGGAATGAAATTAGAAAGACCCATTGTCGATTTCAGCACCAAGTTGGAGGATGTAGACAGATATTTGAGCTACAAGGAAGCAAAGGAGATGGCAGGTCTTAGTGATTCAGAGTTCGAAGAATTGAAGAATATTACACTCAAAATAAATGAATTGATAACGAGAGAGACCTCAAAAGTTGGATTGGAAAACGAAGATGGAAAAATAGAAATGGCTTTCGATGTCGATCGGAATTTCATGATAGTTGACGCCGTCGGAACACCAGACGAGTGCAGATTCAGTTTTGATGGTTTTGAAGTGAGCAAAGAGTTTCTCAGAATCTACTACAGAAAAACTGAATGGTTTGAGAGAGTAAAGAAATACAAGGGCTTACCAAACTGGAGAGAGCTCGTTGGAAAACCGCCCGAACTGACTAAAAATATAAAAAGGTTAAGCTCATTCATGTACAAGTCTCTCTGTAACGAGATTACCGGAAGAAAATTTTTCGACGTTCCAAAGCTTAAGGAAATCGTTAAAGAACTGAAGGAAGTGTTATGAGGGCTGCACTCGCACTTGAAGATGGCACATATGTAGAGGGAAAGGCTTTCGGGGCAGAAAAAATAGCTACAGGAGAAATAGTTTTCTGCACTTCCATGACTGGCTACGTAGAAGCTTTAACGGATCCGAGCTACAAGGGACAAATTCTAATGATGACATATCCCCTAATTGGCAACTACGGAGTTTGCAAAGAAGACTTCGAAAGCGATGGAGTAAAAGTTGAGGGATTCGTTGTAAAAGAACTTTGCAAAAAACCTAGCAATTATAGGAGCGAAATGACTTTAGACGAGCTTCTAAAAAGTTACGATGTCGTAGGAATTGAAGGAGTCGATACAAGAATGCTAACAAAGAAGATCAGAGTTTACGGCTCAATGAAAGCCGCAATTGGTGTTGATGTTGAGAAAGAGAAGCTGATAGAAATTGCAAGGAATCAACCGTTTATATCGGACATAGATCTCGTCGACAAGGTATGCGTAAAAGAACCAAAGAGGTTCGATGTTGGCGGGAAGTTCGAAGTCGTGCTGATAGATTGTGGGGTCAAGATGAGCATAGTCAGACAACTCCTGAAGAGGGAGATAAATATCACCCTAGTTCCATTCAACTTTCCAGCTAAGGAAATACTGGAAATGGATCCCGACGGTGTTTTTGTTTCAAATGGTCCAGGAGATCCGGCAAGGGTTAAAGAGACGATCGAAACAATAAGAAATATTGCCGGAAAATTGCCATTGGCAGGAATTTGCCTTGGCCACCAGTTAACAGCTCTTGCTTTCAAAGCAAAGACATTTAAGTTGAAATTTGGTCATCACGGAAGCAATCAACCAACAAAAGATCTCGAAACAGGTAGAGTTTTTATTTCAAGCCAAAATCACAACTTTGCTGTAGATGAAAAAACGCTACCCAAAGATTTCATAGTAACACAGATAAATCTGAATGACAGAACTGTAGAAGGTTTGAAACACAGAGAACTACCGATAATAACGGTACAGTACCATCCAGAAGCAGGACCGGGGCCGCATGACACGTATTTCTTTTTCGACAACTTTGTCAAAATGCTAAAGGAGTGGTAGAATGCCGAAAAGAGAGGACATAAATAAAATAATGGTCATAGGAAGCGGTCCAATTGTAATAAGCCAAGCGGCAGAATTTGATTACTCCGGAAGTCAGGCCTGCAAAGCTCTAAAAGAGGAGGGTTGCAGAGTTGTATTGGTCAACTCCAATCCTGCAACAATAATGACAGATCCAGAAATGGCAGACAGGATATATATAGAACCCCTAACTCCTGACATCGTTGCAAAAATAGTTGAGAGAGAGACTCCGGATGCCATACTGCCCACTCTCGGCGGACAGACTGCGCTAAACTTGGCAATTCAGCTCGAAGAAATGGGTATACTCGAGGAATACGGAGTAAAGTTAATAGGAGCAAATGCAGAGGCGATAAGAAAAGCTGAGGACAGGGAGCTCTTTAAGCAATGCATGCTGAAAATAGGCTTGGAAGTGCCCAGAAGTAGGAGTGTTTATGACGTCGACTCCGCACTAGAGTTTGCTGAAGAAGTCGGCTATCCTATCATAATAAGACCGGCCTTCACTTTAGGCGGAACCGGAGGAGGAGTAGCCTACAACAAAGAGGAACTTAAAGAAATAGTTTCCAAAGGGCTAAGACTTTCACTAATAGGTCAAGTACTAGTTGAAGAGAGCGTCATAGGCTGGAAAGAGTTCGAACTAGAAGTTATGCGTGATCTGGCTGACAATGTCGTAATAATCTGCTCGATTGAAAACTTCGACCCGATGGGCATCCACACCGGGGATAGCATAACAGTTGCTCCCGCGCAGACACTTACGGATTACGAATACCAGAGAATGAGAGATGCTGCGATTGCAATAATAAGGGAGATAGGCGTTGAAACCGGCGGGAGCAATATACAGTTCGCGATTAATCCAGAAAATGGAAGAATGGTTGCGATAGAAATGAACCCAAGAGTATCGAGAAGTTCAGCTCTCGCTTCAAAAGCAACGGGATTTCCAATTGCAAAGATAGCGGCAAAACTTGCAATTGGCTATACCTTGGATGAAATCCCCAACGACATCACAAAAGAGACTCCAGCAAGCTTCGAACCAGCCATCGACTACGTCGTTGTTAAAGTTCCAAGATTTGCATTCGATAAGTTCCCAACTGCAAATCAAGTTCTTGGAACTCAGATGAAGAGCGTTGGAGAAGTTATGGCAATTGGAAGAACTTTTGAAGAGGCTTTGCAGAAAGCCCTAAGAAGTCTAGAAATCGGAAGATACGGACTCGGTTGTGATGGAAAAGATAAAAAAGTTACAAAAGAAGAGATAATAAGAAAACTCAGATTTCCGAGCCATGACAGGGTATTCTACATACGCTATGCCTTCCAGCAGGGATTTACGGTGGAGGAAGTTTACAGATTGACCCAAATAGATCCTTGGTTCCTAGAAAAGATAAAAAATATAGTGGATTTTGAAGAAAAACTAAAAGAGCTTGCAAAAAAGTACAAACTAGAAGAGATACCAAAAGAAATTTTAAAAGAAGCTAAAAAGCTCGGATTTTCAGACAGGCAGATTGCGCATATCTTTGGTATTAAAGAGTTTGAGGTTAGGAGAATAAGAAAGGAGAAAGGCGTTAAGCCTGTATACAAAATGGTCGACACATGTGCTGCTGAGTTTGAGGCAAAAACACCGTACTACTATTCAAGCTATGAAGAAGAGAATGAGGCAATTCCTACAAAGAGGAAAAAAGTGATGATTCTCGGATCGGGACCGAACAGAATTGGACAGGGAATAGAGTTTGACTACTGCTGCGTCCATGCTGTATTGAGTGCCAAGGAGGAAGGTTATGAAACGATAATGGTCAACTGCAATCCCGAAACGGTTTCAACCGATTACGACACATCAGACAGGCTATACTTCGAACCCATCACCTGCGAAGATGTTATGAACATTTATGAGAACGAGCGACCTGAAGGCGTTTTTGTACAGTTCGGAGGCCAAACACCGCTTAATATATCCAAGGATCTAGAATACTGCGGTGCAAGAATACTCGGGACTTCAGTCGATTCTATTGATATAGCTGAGGATCGAAAAAGATTCGACGAACTTTTGGAGAGACTCGGAATTCCTAGACCAAAAGGGGGAATCGCCTTTAGTATAGAAGAAGCGAAAAAAGTCGCAAAAGAGATAGGATATCCCGTTCTCGTGAGACCTAGCTACGTACTTGGCGGAAGGGCTATGAGAATTGTTTACGATGAAAAAATGCTCGAGGAAGTTGCAAACGAGGCGATAGAGGTAAGCGAGGCGAAACCAATACTCATAGACAAATTCTTGGAAGATGCCATAGAAGTTGAAGTAGATGCAATTTGTGATGGTGAAGAAGTCTTTATACCAGCCATCATGGAGCACATTGAAGAAGCGGGTGTGCATAGTGGGGATGCGGCCTGTGTCATCCCACCAATTTCTTTGTCAAAAGAAATAATGGAAACAATCGAAGAGTATACCAAAAAAATCGCATTAGCATTGAAAGTTGTTGGACTGATAAATGTCCAATATGCCGTTAAAGATGGTATCGTTTACGTACTCGAGGCAAATCCTAGAGCAAGCAGAACGGTCCCATTCGTAAGCAAAGTGACAGGAATACCTCTTGCAAAGATAGCTACAAAAATAGCGCTTGGTAAAAAGTTAAAAGATTTCAACCTCAAAAAACCAGTGCTGAAGCATATTGCAGTAAAAGAGGCTGTTTTTCCTTTTGCAAAGCTTCCAGGTGTTGATGTTGTTCTTGGTCCTGAGATGAAGTCGACAGGAGAAGTGATGGGCATCGATTACGACTTTGGACTGGCCTACTATAAAGCAGAACTAGCTGCCGGGATGCGGTTACCGTTAGAGGGAAATGTCCTGCTCAGCGTAAAGGATGCAGATAAACCAAAAATTGTTAAAATTGCAAAGAAATTCATGGAACTGGGTTTCAAGATATTCGCTACTGAGGGGACCGCTAAATATTTGAAACAGAATGGAATCGAGGCCGAACTGGCTTTAAAAGTAAGTCAAGGAAGACCGAACGTCGTAGATATGATAATAAATGGTCAGATACAGCTAATAATAAACACCCCAAGCGGAAAAAAAGGAAAAACAGAGGGCTATGAGATTAGAAGAGCTGCAGTGGAATATGGAGTGCCATATATTACTACAATTCCGGGTGCAATCGCAGCTGCAAAGGCGATCGAAGCCATTAAGAAAGGAGAAATAACAGTTAAGTCAATCCATGAATACCATGAAGAAGTTCGAAGACTATCTTGAAAACCTCGTAAAACTCGATATAGACAGAGAATCAAGAGCTGGAAAACCTGAAGCTGTATTCGGTGAAGGAAAACCAGTTGAGGTATTAGTCAGAATAGCAGAAGAGTATAAGAAAAAAGGGAAACCCGCATTGTTCACAAGACTCAGCAAAGAACAAATGACTGCCTTGAGATCGATGGGGGCCGAAATAAACGAGATAGCTAGAACAGCAACATTTGGAAGAGCCGAGAAGATTATCGGAAAAGTTGCAATCTTGACAGCCGGAACAGCTGATATAGGTGTTGCAGAGGAGGCAAGAGTCACAGCAGAGTTTTTAGGCCTAGAAGTTCTACGATTTTACGATGTAGGAGTTGCGGGTCTGCACAGAATCGTCGAACCAGTTAGAATTATAAGGGAAAATAATGTTGACAGCGTCATAGTAGTAGCTGGAATGGAGGGGGCGCTGCCATCAGTTATAGCAGGCTTGCTGGATATACCGGTTATCGCGGTTCCGACTTCAGTGGGATATGGGGTCCATTTAAAGGGCATTTCTACACTCTTTGCAATGCTCCAAAGCTGTCCTTCAGGAGTTGCAGTCGTTAACATAGATAATGGTTTTGGAGCGGCTGTCTTTGCGTATCTGATTTCGAGAGTTAAAACAAAATCGAACATGAGATAATCCCAAATTAAATCTATC
>CAYXCK010000016.1:20349-22368 GCA_964463575.1 uncultured archaeon | reverse complement strand
TTTTCTATTATTGAAATCTCCTCCTCGCTCATCAAGTAGGAATCGAAAATTTTACCTTGCTTTACAATACACCAAGCTTAGTCTTTGAATGAAATTTTCTCAAATCAAACATGATTATATGAAGGCGCAAAATATTTAAATTTTGCTGTTTGCAAACTTCTGAAAGAGATGAAACTGGCAATTTCGGGAAAAGGAGGGGTTGGGAAGACAACCTTAGCATCAGTCTTGGCCCATCTCTTCGCAAAGGGTGGATACAGGGTGACTGCAATCGATTGCGATGCTGCTATGAACCTACCCTCTGCTCTCGGTATAAAAACAAAAATAAAACCCCTATCTGAGCTGAAGGATTTAATAGAGGAGCGCGTTGTCATGCCTCTAGGAACATACAGGCTTAATCCAAAAGTCGATGACGTATTTGAATTATACTCCGCATACAACGAAGATGGCGTTAGGGTTCTGGTTCTCGGAACAATAGAAAAGGGTGGAGAAGGGTGCTTTTGTCCTGAAAATGCTTTTTTAAGAGCGATACTGAGACACGCTATTTTTAGAGAGAAAGATGTGCTAATTCTCGACATGGAAGCTGGAATAGAACATTTGGGCCGGGGAACTGCAAGAGGGGTTGACTTACTCATAGCCGTAGTTGAGCCTGGTAGCAGAGCAATTGAGACATTGGAAAGAATAAAAAAGCTTTCTGAAGACATTGGAATAGAGAAACTTGCAGTGGTTGTAAACAAGTTCATAGACAACGAGATGTCGCGCAGCGTAATCTCAAGGATAAAATATCCAATTCTCGGAATAATTCCCTACAACGAGTGCTTTATAAAGGCAGACATAGAAAACATTCCACCGTACAAGATCTGTGACCTAAAACCATTTATCGATATAAAAAATGCCTTGGAGAAAGTAGTCTATGGAAAAAATAGGGGTAATACTACGTGAGGGACAGAGAAGAAGAGAACTAGAACTTTTCTCAAAGTTTTTCGAAGTTGAACGCTATTATTTACCAAAAGACTTGCCAGAGGTAATTGAGAGTCCGTCTGAATTTCTCAAGCTTCCACAAAAAGTCCCTGAACTGATTATATCATTCGCAAACCATCCCGACATAAATCTAGAAGCTATAAGACAAGTTTCCCAAAAAGGGGGAAAGCTGCTAATAATCTCAGGCGGTTCGAAAGCGGGATCCTACAAACAGTTAAAAGCCGAAGGAGAGAGGTTGGGAATAAAGGTTATCTGGGAAGATGTCTGCTGCACCACTCCAAAAGTTGGAGAATACGAGTTCTTTAAATACTTCGGAGCTCCTGAATTTGAGGTCGAGATCGAGGGAGACAGGATAAAGGATGTGAGGGTAATCAGATCGGCATTTTGCGGAGCAAGCTATTTTGTGGCAGAAATGCTAAAGGGATCCAAGATAGACGAAGCTCCTTGGAAGGCAGGATATTACGCTCAGATTTTCCCCTGTACAGCTTCAACAGGGCCTAAAGGTGGAATTCATAAGGCCGGAAACGCCCACAAAAAAGCGATAGAGAAGGCAATTCAAGGCCATAAACCGTAGAAGGCATTCAAAAATATCACTACGAAGCCCGTTAGAATTCCCGTTATCAGAACGGTTTTTGGATTTATTTTTATTCTAGTCTTCTCCTCTTCAAAGTATCTCATTATTCCGGCTGAAGACATCAAAGGCGGATTTCTAGTTCTAACTTTGGAAACTTTGGCCATATGAAAAATCAGTTACAAAGTATTTTAAGCTTTTGATGTTACCAGTCTAAGTTAATTTAATACAAGCTGATACTTATAATTAAAAAATTATTCAAAATAATATTATTCCAAAATTTCAGTTTAAAACTGGTAAGTTTGTCTCTCGGACTGCCATTCTACCGCAGAAATTAGAAAAACTTATAAAGTCTCTTATCTAAATATTCAACGCTAATCTATGACCCCAAATCCCGAAAAGAGGGGAAGAGGGAGGCCTAATAATGGCCTTGGAGCTGAACTGGCCAAAAGCCAGAATGTAGCTCCAGC
>CAYXCK010000016.1:2911-20249 GCA_964463575.1 uncultured archaeon | reverse complement strand
TAAAAATTTGAATGAATCTCGAGGTGAGAAACATGGTTGAAAGGAAAAGAATCGAAATCCCAACAGATGCGAAGGTTAAAGTTAGTGTTGGACCAGAAGAGAAGTTCCCTTTCGACATTTCTCCGATGTATGAAGGTGAGAGGATACGCAAAGAAGACATGTTTGTTGAACTAGGCGGCCCAAAGCAGGTAAAATTCGAGCTTGTCTTGGCTCTGCCGATGGATCAAGTTGAGGACATGAAGGTCACACTCGTAGGCCCGGATCTAGATGAGATGACAGAGGGAGAAAGCTACCCATACGGGATGCTTTACTACATCGCAGGTAGCAAAGTTGAAACCGATCTCGAGCCAGTAATAGAGCGAAGAAACCACGATTTTCAGAATTACATTGAAGGTTACATGCATCTAAACCAGAGATACGACATTTGGGTTAGAATTAGCAAAAATGCCGTCAAAAAGGGTCTCAAGAGTCTTATACAGATTGCAAAAGCTACAATGATGCTTTACAAGAACGAATTGCCGTTCATAGAAAAAATAGAGGCAGTATACATAACGGACAGAAATCTAGTCGAAAAGATTCTTAAAGAAATTGCAATGCCGATCTACGACGAAAGAGATCGAAGGGTTGAAACCCTACACGATGAAGACGTACAGGAATTCTATTCCTGCACTCTCTGCCAGAGCTTCGCCCCTACCAATGTCTGCATAGTCAGTCCTGACAGGCCATCGCTCTGCGGGGCGATAACTTGGTTTGACGGCAGAGCAGCTGCAAAAGTAGATCCAGAAGGGCCAAACAAGGCGGTACCAAAAGGAGAACTTCTGGATCCAATAGGAGGGGAATATTCGGGCGTTAATGAGTTTGCAAAAAGAGAGAGTGGTGGGGAATACGATAGGATAAAACTGCACAGCTTCTTCGAATACCCGCACACAAGCTGCGGTTGTTTCGAAGTAATAGGCTTCTATATACCCGAAGTGGATGGAATCGGATGGGTACATCGTGGCTATCCGCATCCCGCACCTAACGGACTTACCTTCTCCACAATGGCGGGGCAAACTGGTGGTGGAAAACAAATAAAGGGATTCCTAGGAGTTGGCATTGCTTACTTCAGGAGCAAGAAATTCCTCCAAGCGGATGGAGGATGGTACAGAGTAGTCTGGATGCCAAAAGAACTGAAAGAAAGAGTTGCAAAGTATATCCCGGAAGACATTAGAGATAAAATAGCTACAGAAGAGAACGTAAAAACAATGGAGGAGCTGAAAGAGTTTCTCAAAAAAGTTGACCACCCAGTCGTAAAAGGAGTTGTGAGAAAGGTTGACGGAAAGAAAATAACGGAAGGCTGGCCCGAAGTAGTGGGAGTAAAGGAAGAAAAAGTTGAAGCGAAGCCAGAAGTTGCTCCTGCTCAGGTTCCTACAGCTGCTGTTCAACCTGTTCCGGCTGTTCAGGCGGTTTCAGCGGCTCCAATGCCAATTCCAGCCATGCCGGCATTCCAGCTGCCCATGCCAATGCCATCACAACAAGCAGCCCCTGCTGGCATAAAACTTATTATCAAAGATGCAAAGATTACTATCGGTAAGATAGTGCTGAAAAAGAAGGGGGAGAAGTGATGGAGAAGGAAATCAAGAAAATTAAGCTTATCCTAGTCGGTGCTGAAATAAAAATTCCTGAGCTGATAATTGAGGAAGAAGAATGACAGCAATTGCTGTAACTGGCAAAGGAGGGACGGGAAAAACGTTGGTGTCAGCTTTACTCATCCATTTTATTTCAAAAAAATCAAGAAAGGTTCTAGCAGTTGATGCAGACCCAGACAGCAATCTGAGCGATGCACTAGGCGTTGAAGTTGAGAGAACACTGGGTGATGTTAGAGAAATATTTCAAGTGAGCCGAGACGAAATGGGAACCATGAACAAGGAGCAGTGGCTCGAAGGAAAAATCTATGAGACTATTTGTGAGTGTAACGGCTTTGATTTGCTTGTTATGGGTCGCCCCGAAGGAGAAGGTTGCTACTGCTTTGCAAATTCTTTACTGAGAGGAATTCTCAGAAAACTAACTAGGCACTATGAATTCGTTATAATAGACAGTGAAGCGGGACTTGAGCATTTTAGCAGAAAGACAATAGACAGTGCAGATTACGTCATAGTTGTAACCGACATGTCAAAAAAGGGCTTGGCTACTGCAAGCAGAATTAAACAACTGGTGAAGGAATTGAAGCTGAACTTCAAAGATATGATGCTCATAGCGAATAGGATTTCAAGCGAAGAAGCCGAAAAAAGAATTAGGGAGTTTTCTGAAAGAGAGAAAGTGAAGCTTCTGGAAGTTTTGCCCTATGATGAGAAAGTTGTAGAACTTGACCTGAAAGGTTTACCTGTAGTTAATCTTGATGAAAGTTCGGAAGTTTATAGGAGGATGCGTAAGGTTGCTGAAGTGTTTTTGAAGGGGTGAGATATTGGCGAAAAGATTTACGCTTGAAGATTTTTTGGCCTTGCTCAAGAAATACGATGTAGAAGTTATAGAGGATGTAAAAATAGATGGAGACCTCGAGATCGAGCTTGAAGGTTCTGCAGTAGACTTAACAGCATTTACAGCACTTTATTCGCTTTTGAGCGAACTAGGAAATTTCCTATACCATGCAAACATGGCCCTAACATACTTGCAGAGGTTGTCCTCAATGCTGGGAATACAGATGCCCTTCCAGTTACAAGTTCCGAGTCAGATAGCAGCTCCAGTTGCCAAAGTTGAAGTTCCAGCAAAGCCAGCTATTCCAGACAAACTCATTGAAGCAATATTCGAACCTGCAAAGGTTGAGTACACAGGCTATATAGAGGAAGTCGTACTCGGAGCAACTAGAGCCGATGGAGGTACAAGAGATTACGTGATTAAGCTTGGAGGTGAGAAAAGTCTTCCATTTTACATATTCGATAAATCACAGCCAAATTTACCTGCAATAGCAATAGACGTCTTTGATCGTCCTCCAGCTTTGGCAAAAGCCGTAAAAGTTCACTACGAAGATGTTATAGGTAGCCCTGCCGAGTGGGCGAAAAAGTGTGTGAAAAAGCTTGGCGCCGATATGGTAACAATACACCTAATAAGCACAGATCCCCTGCTCGAAAACACACCAGCAAGCGAGGCTGCTAAAGTTGTCGAAGATGTTCTGCAGGCAGTAAAGTGTCCAATCATCGTTGGAGGATGCGGAAACAAAGAAAAAGATCCTGAAGTTTTGGAAAAGGCAGCTGAAGTAGCCGAAGGAGAGAGGGTCATGCTCGCAAGTGCAACGCTGGACACAGACTGGCAAAGAATTTGCGAGGCAGCTAAAAAATACGGACACGTGGTTCTAAGCTGGACCCAGTTAGATATAAACAACCAGAAGATGCTAAATAGATATCTTCTAAAAAGGGCAAACATGCCAAGAAATAGTATCGTAATGGATCCAACAACTGCCGCTCTCGGCTATGGTCTAGACTACGCATTCACAAACATGGAGAGAATAAGAATAAGCGGGCTTAAAGGGGATGACGAGCTGAACTTCCCAATTTCCAGCGGAACAACCAACGCCTGGGGTGCTAGAGAAGCTTGGATGACCGAATCACCACTCGAAGGAGATACACCATGGGGTCCGAGGGAACTTCGTGGCCCGATTTGGGAGATAATAACAGGACTAACACTTTCGCTGGCGGGAGTTGATGTTTTCATGATGATGCATCCGCTCGCTGTTGCTGCGCTTAAAGAAGTTTTCAACACACTTGGAGGAAAGGTGAAGGGAGGAGTTTCAGATCCTGGCAAATGGATTTTTGCGGAGGTGTGAAAATGAAAGTAAAAAGTCCCCTCGAAATCTACAATTTCCTCCCGAGAACAAACTGCAAAGAGTGTGGCTATGAGACTTGCATGAGCTTCGCTTCACACATAATCGATAGATCCGCAAAAGTTACGGACTGCAAACCTTTGGTAAAAGATGCGGAAAAGGACAGTAAAGCAAAAGAAAAGCTGGAAAAGCTCCTAGAATTAACAGCACCAGAAATTGCAGAAGTGGTTATAGGTGTTGGAAGTTCAGCCATAAAGATAGGCGGAGAAGAAGTCTTGCACCGCCACGAGCTGACATTTTTCAATCCAACAGCTTTCTTCTACGATGTTTGGGATTCGCTGGACGATAAGAAAATAGATGAACGCTGCGACAGAGTTGTAAGCTACAAGAAGTTCTATGTGGGTAAATATCTAACTTTGGATGGATTTGCTGTTCGATGCACATCAAATGATCCAAAAAGGTATGCGGAAGTTGTTAAAAAAGTCGCTGGATACGGAAAGCCGATGGTTCTTATCGCACTTAACCCAGAATGCATGAAAGCCGCCCTAGATGTTTGTGCGGAGCAGAGACCTTTGATCTATGCTGCAACCGAAGGAAACTGGAAGGAATTTCTCAAACTTGCGCTAGATTACAAAGTACCAGTAGCACTAAGAGCGAAAGATTTGAACCTACTTAAAAGTCTAGCAGTAACTTTTAAGTCAGCTGGTGTCAAAGATATAGTTCTAGATCCAGTTACTGAGCCACTGGGAGAAGGCTTGCAGAGCACATTCGAGAGAGTGATCCAGCTGAGGAGAAAAGCGATACTCGACGGGGATAAAGATGTGGCCTATCCGATAATAGTCACACCGATAGCTGCATGGCTAATAGAAGGGGATGATGTCACAAAGTCCTACTGGGAAGCTGTAATAGCGGGAATATTTATCGTAAAGTACGCAGACGCAATGATTTTCCACAGTTTAGATCAACATGTGGTAATGCCAACGCTAACGCTTCGCTTTAATATCTACACCGATCCCAGAACACCTGTACAAGTAGCCTCAGGATTGAGAGAGATCAACAATCCAACCCCAGATGACCCTGTCATGATCACGACAAACTTTGCCCTAACTTATTACACCGTAGAAAATGACTTAAACAGCGCAAAAATAAGAGCTTGGCTTCTTGTACTGAATACAGAAGGTATCTGCGTCGAGGCAAGCGTAGCTGGAGGAAAATTTACTGCAAGCAAGGTTAAAGAGCTAATAAACGAGACAAAGATTGCAGAAAAAGTTAAACATCGCTACCTTATTATTCCCGGACTCGCAGCAAGGCTTCAGGGATCTATAGAAGACGAAACGGGCTGGAAGGTTCTCGTAGGTCCTATAGATTCCGGAAGGATAAAAGGCTGGATGGAGAAGAACTGGCCTCCTAAAAAGTGATGAGACTCTCTGACGAAATTTTTTTAATTTACGGCAGAGAAAAAGGAAAATACCCCTTCTCAAACTGTATCCTCGTTGAGGATTGTCTTATTGACGGTGGTTCTGAAGAAGTTTGGAATCTCAAACCGGAAGTTGTCATCAATTCACATTGGCACGAAGATCACATAGCCATGAACGGTGCAGCAAAGATAGTTCTAGCGCATGAAATGGATGCAAAAGCGATAGAAAGCAAGGAAGAGTTCAAGAGAAGATACGCACTGGGAGAGGAAGTTGAACTCTTTTTAAGCGTTTATCCGCACATAGCATTCAGGAAAGTGGATGCTTTTTTCGAAGACGGAGACGTTCTAGTCTACGGGAAGAATGAAATAGAAGTCATTCATACTCCTGGACATTCGGCCGGGCACTGTTGTTTCCTCATAAATGGTGAAATACTGTTCCTAGGAGATATAGACCTCCAGTTTCCGTGGTATGGTTGCCTAGATTCAAACGTCGCGGAACTCGTAAATTCAATCAGATTGCTTAAAAAAATAAAACCCAAAATTGCGATTCCTGCGCATGGTGAAATTTTGAATGGAAAAGAACTTGAAGAGAGACTTTCTCAATATGAAGAGAGAATCGCTGCAAGAGACAGGAAAATTAAGGAGCTCGTAAACAGAGGAGAAGACCCAGTTGGTAAGGGGATAATATACAGGCAGTTTCCAGAACCGAGACATATGTATGAGTTTTTCGAAAGAGTTATGATCAAAAAACATTTAGAGGCAAATTTTAGCTTTTAAGCCACTCTCCTTTTAATTCTGAAAAATAATTATTCTCGATCGCCTTTCTTATTTCCTCCATCAGCCTTATCATAAAGTAAACGTTATGATAAGAAGAAAGTCGGAAATAAGTAAGCTCATTCGCCACAAAAAGATGATGGAGATAGGCCCTCGAATACTTCCTGCAAACAAAGCAATCACAGGATTCATCAACTGGTGATTCGTCTTCCCTGAATTCGGAATTCTTTATATGAATTCTGAACTTATTTTCTCTGCTTCCACCCGCCTCCGGAGACACGTAAAGATGGCCCCGCCTAGCCCATCTGGTCGGGGAAACGCAGTCGAACATATCGATACCTCTTTCGACGCAATTAAAAATGTCCTCGACAGCTCCTATGCCAAGTAAATGCCTTGGTTTACCATCTGGCAAAACTGGGATCACCCAACTTATTATATTAAGCATGTCTTGCTTGCTTTTCCCAAGAGACCCACCAATTCCGTATCCGTCGAAATCTAAAGACGAAACGAACTCGGCAGATTTTATGCGCAGATCTCTGTATTCGCCCCCTTGGACAATTCCGAAAATAGCCTGATTTTTATCGTAGCTTTCAAGGCATTCAAGAGTCCATTTCATCGTCCTCTCAAGAGCTTTTGCAGTATATTCTTTATCAGAAAGGGGAGAAGTACATTCATCGAATACAAAAACTATGTCTGAGCCGAGATTCGATTGAATTTCCATCGACTTTCTTGGTGTTAAACGCATCTTCGATCCATCTAATGGGTTTCGAAATGTTATCCCCTCATCGTCGACTTCAATCCATTTTTCACCCTTCTTTGTGACGTTGGACCTCATCCTCTCGAGAAAAATGTTATCAGCAATTTTACCAATCCCATGTTCCATTCCAAAACCAAGTGAAAAAACCTGAAAACCGCCAGAATCTGTTGCTACCACCCCGTCAAAACCCATAAACTTGTGAATCCCTCCAAGTTTCTTTATCAATTCGTCACTGGGCTTTAAATGGAGGTGAAAAGTGTTAGCCATTATTATTTCAACTCCAATTTCCTTAAGATCTCTACAATCCAAAGCTCTTACACTACCAACTGTCGCTACAGGCAAAAATGCCGGAGTTTTGACTTTCTTCCCCCTAACCCTAACAATTCCAGATCTAGCATTTCCATCTTCCGCTATCACATTGAATTCAAGCTTCATCTTTAGAAGAGAAACTCGAAATTGCCCCACTAAGAATTGCGGGGTCAACTCCCTCCACAATAGGATTTCTGTTCAATATCCGGCCTTTAACAGCATATCTCAACTCCAATTCCTCGTTTGGAGCAATAGATATATCCCAAGTAATAGAGGCGTATTTACCACGAACTACTCTAGCATTTTCCACAAAAACTTCTCCCTCGCAACTCTCAATTAGTCTAAAATCTTTTTTTGTCTTTGTAAAATTGCAAACTCTCAAAGTAACGTCTTTAAGGCCGTCTTTCTCATTAATACTCCTTTCAAAGTGAAGATATCCCATTATCCTAGCGACTATTCTTTCAACCTCTATCTTATCCTTTTCAAGAACTTCACAAACCTTTTGAGCGATTAGCGGTAAAATCCTCTCCATCACTTCCTCTTTTTTCTTTTTAGCTTGCTGTCTGTTCTTCTTTTCTATATATTCTTTTAACTTTCTTCCAGCTTCTTGAAGTGCTAGTCTAACTTCTTCCACTATTTCAGGTATGGGGGCTATTGCTTCCTTTGATTCGGAGGTGTAGGGTATATTTGTCGAACCCAAATGAATTAGTATAATCGCATTTCCCATAGGTAACTCATCCTTAGCCTGTTCGAGACCGTAATTCTTCCAATTTATGCTTTCTACAGCCTTGGTTAAAGCGCAGCCACTCTGCTGATAGAGAAGCGGAACCTTATTTGCAAATCTAAGCAGAGTGATTTTTTCCCCCCTTATCTCACCACCATAAGCTATTGCGACTTCTACAAAGAATGGATGACCACTGTAAACTTTTGGTTTTCTCGTTACCGCATAAACAAATTCTGGCGAATATTCCTGAACTATGCTTCTCATCAAAAGTTCTTCACCGATAGGGGAAAGACAATCCATCGGAGGAGGTAAAAGATCGATGCTCCTAAATGCGTCCAATAACCTCTGAGCTTCTGCTCTTCCAAGTGTTTTAGGATCTTCCTCGCCTGAAAAACCTGCGATTTTTAATATTTCTTCAGCGATCTTATCCCCAATTCTTACGAATTCTTCTTTAAGAAATTTTCTAAGAGTGCCCATCTTTGTTTCCCTGAGCATTGACATTAGTTTTCCAAGTTCTATTCCGTGTGGATGCGGTTTAATTGCCTTCGGGATTCTAGGCATCTCGTTTGAGGTCCTTTTAAATTCGAAAACATTTCCTTCTGGATCTGCAAAGGTTATCCTTGCATGGGGATTTATCACAGAAGTCTCTTTTAGATACTCATAGACGCTCTGCTTTTTGTCTTTCACATAACTGCCCAAGATTTCAAGCTCTATTCTAGTTCCATGTGGCATATACCAGTCTTCTTCATTCTCTTTTTCGATGATGGGTTCGTTTTTCTTCGTATCTATATATATCTGAACCCTGTAAGCCTTCTGGGAATCTTTAGTTTTTGTCAAAATAACCGCAGGCTTTCCAGTGGTTAACTGAGCATATAGCACTGCCCCAGATATTCCTATACCCTGCTGACCTCTGCTCTGCTTTACTAGGTGAAATCTTGAACCATACAAAAGCTTCCCGAATGCTCTCGATACGGACTCTTTCTTTATTCCCGGACCATTGTCCTCAACTATTATCCTGTAAAAACTCTCGCCGACATTGTTTATTCTAACAAAGATATCAGGCAGAATCCCCGCCTCCTCACAGGCATCCAACGAGTTGTCAACTGCTTCCTTAACAACAGTGATGAGCGCCTTTGCAGGATTAGTGTATCCCAAAATATGTTTATTTTTTTCAAAAAACTCTGCAACACTTATCTCTCTGAGCTCGGTCATATTTCTGCTCCCACAACTGTCTGAGTCTTGGTTACACCCGGGATTTTTCGAATTTCGTCGACAGTTTTGTTAAGCTCAGAGAGAGAATTTGCGTGTATTATTACGACGAAATCGAACTCTCCAAAAACGTGGTAAACATCCTTAACTCTCTCTATTTCTTTCATTTTAACATAAACCTCCTTCTCTTTTCCGGCCAACACGTTTACCAGTGTGACCCCAACTACCATAAGAGCATGTTTCTACTCTTTTTAATAATTTTTCCTCCTCATGCCAAAAAATAAAAACTCTAACACAGATAATAGCTATGGAGAAACCAATCCTTCAAGTCGCTCTCGACCTTGTGGAGCTGAAAAGGGCTTTGGAAATCGCTGAAGAGGCAATAATTGGAGGGGCCGATTGGATAGAGGCCGGTACTCCACTAATAAAGAGCGAAGGTATGAATGCCGTCAGAGAATTAAAAAAGAAGTTCAAAGATCATAAGATCGTCGCAGATATGAAAACCATAGATACGGGGGCAGTTGAAGTTGAAATGGCCGCAAAAAGTGGAGCTGATGTTGTAATAATTTTGGCGCTTTCGAATGATGCAACGATTGCCGAAGCTATAAGGGCGGGGAGAAAATACGGTTGTCAAGTAATGGTAGACTTAATAAACCATCCCAAGCCCGTTGAAAGGGCAAAGGAAATTGAAAGAATGGGTGCAGATTACATAAATGTACATGTAGGTGTTGATCAACAAATGATAGGACAGGACCCGATAGAAGTCCTGAAAGAAGTTGTCAATAGTGTTAGCATTCCCGTTGCTACAGCTGGGGGACTGGATGCCGAAAGGGCTGCAATTTGCGTTTCCCTAGGGGCAAAGATTGTTATCGTTGGGAGTAACATAGTAAAATCCAGGAATGTAACAGAGTCGACAAGAAAGGTTAGAGAGGCCATAGACAGGAAGGTCGGAGAATACATCAGAAAGAGCATGGATGATGAAATAAGAGAAATTCTGATGAAAGTTTCAACTCCAAATGTTAGCGATGCAATGCATAGAGCAAAGGCTATGGAAGGCATATATCCTCTAGTACGTGGGAAAAAAGTAGTTGGAAAGGCCGTAACAGTTAGTACCATGGATGGAGACTGGGCAAAACCAGTTGAAGCGATAAACGTTGCAAAGGAGGGAGAAGTCATAGTTATAAAGTGTTCCGGGGACACTACAGCCGTATGGGGTGAGCTGGCTACAAGGAGTTGTATAAACAGAAAGATAGCGGGGGTAATCATCGACGGAGCAGTCAGAGATGTTGACGACATCAGATCACTCGGTTTTCCGGTTTTTGCTAGGAGAGAAGTCCCCAATGCAGGAGAACCGAAAGGATTTGGGGAAATAAATGTCAGGATTTTCTGTGGAGGAATAGAAGTTAACCCCGGTGACTGGATAATCGCAGATGATAATGGGGTAATGGTTATTCCAAAACAAAGGGCTTATGAGATTGCAAGAAGAGCTCTAGAAGTGAAAAAAGCCGAGGACAGAATTAGAGGAGAAATAGAGGAGAGGGGCAGAACACTAGCAGACGTCATTGAATTGTACAAATGGGAAAAAGTTCGATAAATGTCGATTTTTAATTTAGACAATAGTTAAAGTTATAAACAAATCTGCACATACTTTTGCTATGGATGAAAGAAGGTTTGCAGAGAAAATCTGTGGCGAGATCGTTCTATCCGAAAACAGCGGAGAGACGATGAAAAAATGGAGACATATTTTTTCTGTTACTCAAACAGAACTCGCAAAAAAACTCGATATATCTCCTTCGGTGATAAGCGATTACGAGGCGAATAGGAGAAGTCCCGGAGTTTCTTTTTTAAGGAGGTTCGTGAAAGCGTTAATAGATATAGATAAGGAAAAGGGGGGGAAAATTCTGTCTAAGTTTGTTGATATATTGGATCTTCCTCCAGCCGTCATTGATATAGTAGAATACTCAAGAAGCGTTGAAATAGACGAATTCTGTAAAGTTATCGACGGTGTTAGGCTGAACGAGTTTGAAAGAGACGTTAATGGCCACACCATAATAGATAGCCTAGGTGCAATAATGAGGTTTAGCTCCTACGATTTTTACCGGTTATTCGGACTTACGACTGAAAGGGCCCTGATTTTCACAAAGGTTACTAGTGGAAGGTCACCAATGGTGGCAGTCAGGGTTTCAAGCTTGAAGCCTTCAACTGTAGTCTTACACGGAGTTTCGAAAGTTGATGAGATAGCCCTAAAAATTGCGAACGTAGAGAAGATCCCGCTTATCAAAACGGACCTGGAAGTGTCCCAGATCGTCGAAAATCTAAGGAGGAATTTTATATGATTGGAATCGTCTCTTATGGAACTTACATACCAAGGTTCAGGATTAAAGTAGAAGAGATAGCAAGAATCTGGAACGAAGATGCAAATGCGATAAAACAGAATCTCGGAGTTTTCGAAAAAGCCGTTCCCGATGTCGATGAGGATACTGCAACTATGGCTGTTGAAGCTGGAAGGGAGGCAATTTCAAGGGTCAGGATAAGACCGGAAAAAATAGGTGCCGTCTTTGTTGGTTCAGAAAGCCATCCATACGCCGTAAAGCCAACTGCCACTATAGTCGGAGAAGCTCTTGGAATTGGAAATTACTATTTCTCCGCCGATTTGGAATTTGCATGCAAAGCGGCGACGGCGGGTATCCAGATATGTTACGCGATGGTTAAAGCTGGTATGATAGAGTACGGTTTCTCTATTGGCTCTGACATCGCCCAAGCAAGACCGGGGGATGCGCTGGAATATACTGCAGGGGCTGGAGCTGTAGCAATATTGGTTGGAAAGGACCCCATTGCAGAGATAGAAGCCACAGTTTCGTACACAAGCGATACTCCTGACTTTTGGAGAAGAGACCTACAACCCTACCCAAGCCATGGCGGTAGATTTACCGGCTCTCCGGCATACTTTAGGCACATAGTTTCGGCTGCAAAGAAATTAATGGAAGATTTCGGTTACTCTGCAAAGGATTTCGATTTTGCAGTTTTTCATCAGCCAAATGCGAAATTTCCGCAAAGAGTTGCCTATATGTTGGGATTTAATGAAGAAAAAATAGCTGAGGGCATGCTTGTGAAAGTCGTTGGTAACACTTACTCGGCATCATCTCTTCTAGGTCTTTGCGGAATCTTAGATAAAGCCATGCCAGATCAGAGAATTCTTCTTGTCTCTTTTGGCTCCGGAGCTGGAAGTGATGCCTTTGCAATTCGTGTAACTGAAAAAATCCTTGATTACCCAAGAAACAGAAGAGTCTGGGATAAAGTGAAAAACTGTGTTTACATAGACTATGCTCTCTATCTAAAACATAGGAGGATGATAAAATGAAGGTTGCAATTATAGGAGTCGGAACCACCGAATTTGGGGAACTCTGGGATAAAAGCTTCCGAAGTCTTTTCCTTTCTGCCGGTCTTTCAGCACTTGAAGATGCTGGAATTAGTGGAAAAGAAATAGAAGCTATTTACATTGGCAATATGAGCGCGGGAAAATTTGTAGATCAAGAACATATTGCCGCATTAATAGCTGATCATGCCGGCCTAGCAGAATTTGGAATTCCGGCTATCAGAGTCGAAAATGCTGATGCCAGTGGCGGATCTGCCTTCAGGCAGGCTTATATGGCAGTAGCATCTGGTATGCATGATATAGTAATTGCAGCCGGAATTGAAAAAGTGAGCGATGCAAACGATCCCATGGAAGTTCTCTCCTCAGCAATAGACCAAGAATGGGAGAGATTTATTGGTGCAAATTTGCCGGCAATCTATGCAATAATAGCACGGCTTCACATGCACAAATTCGGCACTAAAGAAGAAGATCTCGCCATGATAGCAGTAAAGAATCACAAAAACGCTGTCCATAACCCAAAAGCCCAGTTCAGGAAAGAAATAAGCGTAGAAGACGTAATGAATTCCCCATATGTTGCGGAGCCTCTAAAGGTCTTGGACTGCGCTCCCCTGAGTGATGGAGCCTCAGCCGTAATACTAGCAAATGAAGAGATTGCAAAAAGGCTTTGCGATACACCTGTGTACGTTAAGGCCTGTACTCAGGCCAGCGATTACTTTTCAATCCAGAATAGAAGAGACATTTTGACTTTCGAGGCAGTCGTAAAAGCCTCGAGAAGAGCTTACAAGATTTCAAAAATAGAACCGAAGGATATAAACATAGCCGAAGTCCACGATTCCTTCACTATAGCCGAGCTTATTGCGTATGAAGATCTGGGCTTTGCAAAGAAGGGAGAAGGGGCAAAACTGATTAGAGAAGGGGAAACAGAAATAGGTGGAAGAATTCCTGTAAACACTTCCGGTGGCTTAAAGGCCTGCGGACACGCGGTTGGTGCAACAGGAATAAGACAGATCGTCGATTTAGTGATCCAGCTACGCGGAGAGGCTGGAAAAAGACAGGTAAATGCAGAAAACGCTCTTGCTCTGAACATTGGTGGAAGCGGAGCGACAGCTGTTGTAAGCATTTTATCGAGGTGATTTGATGGTTCCGAGAATTTGGAGGAGAATAAGATACAGATACAACGTTATAGCAAGCTATTGTGAAAGTTGCGGTAGCTACTACTATCCGCAAAGAGAGATCTGCCCGAAATGTAGAAGGAAAGGGATTGTAAAAGAGACCGAGATGGACAGCGAGGGCACAGTTCTGAGCTACACGGTCGTTAATGGCAGAAAAATAGCTTTAATAGAGTTTAAAAACGGCACAAGAATGCTGGCAGAGGTATGTGGGGATATAGAGATCGGATGCAGGGTAAAAAAGGCCTTCAGGAGATACGGGGAAGACGGTGAAGCTGGAATAATATATTACGGAACAAAGTTTGTTCCGATCAACTGATTCCCTAAACTTTTTTCTCTTTAGGATAGATTTTTGGATTGAAAATTTTTATTCCTTCAATGTTTAGGAGTTTCATGAAAGAATTTGTGCTCGCCTTAGATTTGGAAGATAGAAGGAGTGCCCTGAAAATCGCCGAAAACCTTTCAGACATTGTCGACAAATTTAAAGTGAACTATCCGCTGATACTATCAGCCGGTGTACGAATAATTTCCGAAATTTCCGAACTAAAACCTGTCATCGCCGATTTGAAGATTGCAGACGTCCCACACATCGCCACAAAGATTGCAGAAATAGCCTTTAGAAACGATGCAAAGGCTGTAATAATCCATGGATTTGCCGGCAGCGATATGATGAGAGCTGTATTAAACGTTGCAAAACGCTATGATTGCGAAGTTTATGCTGTTACAGAACTTAGCAGCGAGGGTGGGAGAGAGTTTATGGGTAGATTTTCAGTTGAAATAGCAAAATTGGCAAAAGAGAACGGTTGTCATGGGCTAATAGCACCAGCAACAAGAATTGAAAAACTGAAGGAGATAAGAGAGGCCATTGGAGACATGAAGATTCTTTGCCCAGGAATTGGTGCACAAGGGGGTAGTTTGGATGCTTTGAAATTCGCTGACGGCATAATAGTCGGAAGAAGTGTTTACATGGCAGATAATCCAAGGGAGACGGCAAAGGAGTTGAGGAACCTTGTTCAAACTTATAGCACTAGATCTTGACGGGACGCTCGTAGAATTCAACATACCTTTCGAATTGATAAGAGAAAAGCTGGGTATAAAGGAGAGATTCATTCTTGAGAGAATTATGGAGGAAAAGGACGAAAAGAAAAAACTCGAAATGCTCAGAATTCTCGAAGATTTTGAGTTAGAAAGCGCAAAAAATGCTAAACTCGCATTCTACGCTTTAGAACTACTAAATTTTCTAAGAAAATCGGAAATAATTCATGGGATCGTTACAAGAAATAGCAGACGTAGCGTTGAAGTGATAGCAAAGAAGTTCAATCTAAAGTTCGATTTCATAGTTTCGAGGGATGATGCAAAACCTAAGCCATCAGATGAACCGATAAGAATTCTTATGAGCAGATTTGGTGTTAAAGGTGATGAAACTCTAGTTGTTGGAGATTTTCTTTTTGATTTGCTAGCTGGAAAAAGGGCAGGAGCGAGGACAGCATTAATAGTTCACAGCAGAAATTTGGGGATGCTAAAAAGCTTTAAACCATACGCTGACTACATTTTTTATTCATTAAAAGAACTCGCAGAATTTCTGGGTGATAGGAATGATACCGAAGGACCATCCAAGATATGAATCGCTGGTTACCAGGGAAAAGCTTGTAGAAGGTGTAAAGCTGGGAGTGACTGCATTACAAGGCCTTATAGCCCACGGTAGAGGAGAGGCATTTGATTATATTTTGGGTGAGAAAACAAGGGAATTCGCCTTAAAAGCTGAAAAAGCAGCTGTAGCTGCACTCTTACTTGCAAAGCATCCGGTGATCAGCGTTAATGGAAATGTGGCAGTTCTTGTACCAAAGGAGATAAAAGAATTAGCCGAAGAAGTAAACGCAAGGGTAGAAATCAACGTTTTCCACTTTAGCGAAGAAAGGGTAAAAAAAATTGCAGAATACTTATCCAATTTTGGAATAAATGCTCTTCACGCATGTGATGCAGAACTCAAAGGTCTAAGCTCGGCCAGAAGGATAGTAGACAGTAAAGGAATCCTGATTGCAGACGTAGTACTTGTCCCACTCGAGGATGGAGATAGATGCGAGATACTCAAAAAACACGGTAAGAAAGTCATCGCAATTGATTTGAACCCGCTTTCAAGAACGGCAAGAATGGCAGACATCACAATAGTTGACAACGTTATAAGAGCCGTTCCGAAAATGGTGGAGATCGCAAGAGAGATGAAAAATACTGGCAAAGAAGAACTGAAGAAAATCTTAGAAGAATACGATAACAAAGAAATCCTCAGAGAAGCGGTAAATGGAATAATAGAGTACCTCGAAACCGTAAAAAAGTCACTTTAGCCTTCTCTCGACATATCTACCTCTTTCTTCAATCTCCTCAGCTCTTTTAATAACCTCTTCTTTCCCGAACTCAAGATATCCTTCGACAAAAGCATTCTTCAAGCTTTCCCAGTTTTCAAAACCAGCTTTTAGCGATTCGAAATAAACATGCACATCTACACCCTTAGCCTCAACCCGATTATCTACAAAAGCCAGTCCAAAATCGACAAAGTATATTTTTCCTTCACTCAAAATCATATTCATAGGCGTTATATCCCCATGAACGATGTTTGCATTGTGAAGTTTTGCAACCAGCCTTCCAATTTCTCTGCTTATCTCCTCGCTCATGCAATCCTTTACGGGTGTTCCATAAATTCTCTCCATGACAATCGTATCCCCTTCAACATCCAGAACTATTGGAGTAGGTACTCCAATTCTCCTTGCGAGAGAGATCAGCTTTGCTTCAGTTCTTGTTCTCCTAAGCCTTAGAATTTCGTCTATCTCCCTTATCCTGTATCTTTTTGGTCGTCTCTTCTTTACTACAACTTCCCCAATTATCACTTCAGCCTCTCCACCTAAGTAAATCATAGAAAAAATGCTGGTCAAAATTCTTTAAACTTCCGGAACGACAAGCATCCTTCCATTGTACCTAACTATTTCGGCCTCTATCCCATAAACCTCTTTCAGCGTCTTTCCATCCAATATTTCAACTCCACCAAATGCGAAAATTTTTCCATCTTTTAGCAGCATTATTTTATCTGCATAACTCAGCGCAATGTTTACGTCGTGCATAGTCACAATTGCAGAAATACCCTTTTCCTTAACAGCTTTCCTGATAATTCTCATAACTTCAACTTGGTTCTTTATATCTAGATTATTTGTTGGCTCATCTAGAAGCAAATATCTGGGCTGCTGAGCGAATGCTCTCGCAATAAGAACTAACTGCAGTTCCCCACCACTCAATTCGTTCAGTTTCCTCAATGCCAAATGCTCTATTCCGAGCATCCTTATAGTTTCCTCCACTATCATTAAATCTTCTTTTTTAGCTTCCCATTTTATGTACGGCCTTCTGCCAAGCAAAACCGCATCGAATACAGTCAAAAAACTAATTTCTCCCCTCTGTGGAACATAACCGAATTTTTTAGCTATCCCAAAACTAGAAATCTTTCTTAAATCCGCCTTATCTACATAAATTGCACCTTTTGGTTTTAAGATTCCGTTTAGACATTTTAGCAAAGTTGTCTTTCCGCTGCCGTTGGGACCGAGGATAAAAAGCATTTCACCTTCTTTTACAGAAAATGCTATTTTGCGCAGAACTTCCCTGTTTCCGTAAGAAAAGGAAAGATTCTCAACCTCTAACACCCTTACCACCTCTTAACAATAAATAAACGAACATCGGTGCTCCGAGAATGGATGTTATTATACCGACAGGAATTATTACCGGAGATAAAGCAATTCTGCCGACCGTATCTGAGATCAACAAAAC
>CAYXCK010000016.1:0-2811 GCA_964463575.1 uncultured archaeon | reverse complement strand
GTAAATTTCGATCCATCTAGCTCTTCCGACATCGCCGAAAGTCCAGAAAACTATGGATGCAACTTGAACGTCAGTTGCAAAGTACTGAATAAGCATCACAGCAGCTTGGAAAAGAGCTGACATTGCAACTCCAGCAAGAATTATTGCCTCCGGAGACAAACCCCTAAGTTTTGCTAGAATCAGTATAACGATGGCACTGATCAATGAACCCAAAAAAGCAAATATTGGAACAAGGTAGGGATTAAAAATTGTCAAAGACTCGCCAATTCTGTGCACCTGTCCAGCACCAAAAAAAACTATCGCAATCGCTGCTCCAAATGCCGCTCCTTGGGAGATTCCTAGAGTAAATGGTGAAGCCAGTGGATTTTTTAAAACACATTGCATAACCGCTCCACCCAAAGCCAAACTTGAACCAACAAAAACTGCTGTCAGAATTCTCGGAATTCTAACATTCCAAAGAACGGGATTCCCATTTACAATCTCCCCCAGAATCTCTTGGAACGATATGTTGTATGAACCAAGAGTTAAGGCTACTATAGAAAGTATGAAAAGTAAAAAGAGGGAGAAAATACCAAAAGAGATTCTTCTCCAAATCAGTTTTTTGTATTCACCAGCTACTGACATCTATCTTTCCAAGTTCTCCGTATTTTGAGGCTATTTCTTCGTAGAGTGGCTTTCCCACAAAGAACTTGTATATTTCGTTTGCTTTATCCTTAATCTCCATGTCTTTGAACTTTTCTGGATATAGCACTTTTCCAACCCAGTAACTGTTAACCAAAGCCTGTTCTATGTTAGTGTTGTAGAAATTGAACGAATAGATCCCATAGATTCTTCTTTCTTTAAACGCATTTAGCGATTCATAGAAATTCCTATCTTTTGAGTAATCTTCTTTTACAAGGAAGAGATTTCCGAGATCGAGAAATATTATCTCGGGCTGTTCCTTAAGCAAGAACTCCTTGTCGATGAAAACATGGGCTGTTGTGTTAACCTTGCAAGCTATGTTCTCACTGAAAATGTTGTTCACTTCAAACGGCGGAAATCTGCAGGTGGTGGAAGTAATTCCGTGCTGTCCCTTAAAACCAAGCGCTCCGACGTAAACTTTTGAAGGTTTCTCTGCATTTCTCGTTCTGTTTTCTAAGTCTTTAACCGCTTCCTGTATGTAAGAAATCACTTCCTCGGCCCTCTTTTCTTTTCCAAGAACTGTCCCTACTAACCTTATGGATTCAAATAGCTGAGTAGTCCTGAAGTTGCCCAAAGTGCCATAATCAAGAACAATTACGGGAATTCCGGTCTTTTCTTGCAAACTTTCGGCATACTGTGCGCTCACAACTGCAAAAATGACATCAGGCTTGAGTTTCAGAATTTCTTCTACATTTGGCTTTGGATCGTCCGGGCCGCCAACACCTATTGTAGGCAACTCTGCCAACATGGGATTCGCAAGCCTGTAAGGACGAGTATAAACTTCCCATCTTTTTTCAGCATCTTCAACGCCAACAACCTTATCAACGGCTTGCAAATAGATAACAAGTCTAAGAGCGCCCGGACCTATTGCAACTACCTTGCTAACATTTTTTGGTACCTCCACGGTTCTTCCTGCAAGATCTTTGACTTTGATTTTCTCAGCACTTTGAACTTGTGTTTGCTGAACGCAACCGCTAAAAAAGATTATGAAAAGCAAAGCTAAAATGATAAACCTTCTCCTCATCAAATCACCTCAAGCATCCTCCCATTCTCAAACTTAACAATCCCCCTGCCAACAACAGCATAATAACTACCCACGCATTTTAGGCACAAGCCATCTTTGATTCTAGTTACCATTGCAATTTCGCCACATTTACTACACCTCTTGTTTTCGAAAATTGGAGCTCTCTCAATCGGTTCTATTTCAATAAAATCTATTTTAAATTCTTCTTTTGGCAATTCAAGCATTTTCCATCCTATATTTTCCCACAATGCGGACAATTTCCTTATATCTTCCTCGCTCCCCTGTCTTTGTACTATAACTTTATTAAAGAGTTCCAGAGCTTCCTTTTCGAAATACTTTTGCCTTAAACTTTCAGCATCGACATAAACTCTAACACCTTTCCAGTCCTTCCTTCTAACAAGTGTAAGAGCGTTTTTTCCTAAGTCAAGATACAAAAGACTATTGTTTCCAAAAGTGCAACCAGTGGCAACTTGGACACCATCGGCAAGGCAGTTATTACATTCCACAATTGCAAGCAAGTCTTCAGTTACACTTGCAAACTCTTCCTTTTTAATCCCAAGCTCTTCCATTGCCAAAATTGAAATTCTAACCCCGAGTGCTAAAAAGGGACAGAGATGTCCGTGGAATTCCTTTGCCTTCATCAGAAGATTCCTCATCTTATTCTCCTCAAACCAGCCTATTTTCGCATCTTCGATGCTGTCTATCTGTGAAGAGTACGGCTTGATATCCAAAACAGGAGTCCCATCTAACGCGTCAAGCCATTTCACTCTCAATACTCTCCCCTCTCTTTTAAGCAGCTTAACAACGGAAAAACCTATGGGGTTTGGCCGATTCGGCGATCTGGTCGCAAAAACTCCGTGTTCTCTTCTGTCATGGGGAGGAATTGCTATGAGCTTGTCTCTCCTTGCTCTGTCAAACCAATATAGAACGATTAAATGCGTACAGGTTTCAATGTCTTTAAGACCTTGTTCGAATTCTGGAAAGATTTCTATCTCTGAAATCTCCTCCGAAAACCTTCCCTGATGCGGGGCCTCACCATCTCTTTTATAAGGGGACCTTACTATGCCAACAGGTTTGACTTCGAAGATCATATAGTATTACCCACA
>CAYXCK010000015.1:0-22463 GCA_964463575.1 uncultured archaeon | reverse complement strand
TGGTGAAACACGGCAAATACTTGGATGTCCAATGTCGCATCCTAATTTTTCTTCCATCCTCGCCTTAAAAGCAGGTTTTTAGTTGTAAGCTTAAGCTTAAAAACTACTAATAGCAAGCTAAAGCGATCCAAATATTGTTAACTATAAAGAATGAATAACATGCCAAAAGTATTTTCAGTTCCCCAGTAAATATCTTGTTAGCTAATTTTTGCGTCTTTAACCTAGTCAAAAAAACATGTTCCCAAAAAGCCAAGAAGAGGATCATAGCAAGTGTGCCAAGGTACTTAAAGGCTATGAGCATGCCTGGATCCGTGGTGAGTAGAAAGGCGATTATCGGATTAGTTTCTATTGCATTAGGATTTTTTTGAGCTAGGAAAGTTGTTATCAGATCTAAAAACTGAACAGCTATGAAAGCAAAGTAGTATCTGAGCCCAATTGCCTTTCCTATCCACCATAAAGGTCTCTCAAACATGGAATTACTTTTTTGTAATTAAAGAAATAGCTTTCGGTAGTGAATATCTGTGCCTGAGCTTCTAAAGACTTTAGAAGCTTTATTCTTATCCAGAAATGCGATTTTGTTATAAAAATTCTCTCGAAATCATGTTTCAACACTTCTATCAATGACAATCTCAGCTATATCACAGGAGTATGCCAAAATTCTCTCTATTCCATCTAAAATAGTCTTCAATGCAATTATTTCCGATTTAGAGTAATTAATAATTTTTTCTTGTAAATTTATAATTTTTCCTTGGAGCTTTGCTACATTTTGTAAAACTTCTTCAGCCATTTCAATCTCGGATTTCTGGAATGCCATCGAAGATAGTTTAAGAATTTCTAAAACGTCTTTTCCAATCGAGAGTTCATTGTAGCTTTTGCCTAGATTTAAAATCGCTTCAGCCATGTGCTCGATGTGATCTGCAATTCTTTCCATTATTCTAGCGAAGGACCTATGGAACTTCAGATTTCTAGCGATTCGCAGAATTAAAAAGCAAAGACGGTCTACCTCTCCTTCCCTGACAATTATAGAGCTCACAACACCTCTATCAAACTTTCCAAGAGATATTTTCACAAAATCCGATAGCATACTTATGCAAACGTTGGAGATTCTACCAATTAATTCCTCTAAATCGATTCTAGAAGGATCGAGGTGAACCATAAGCTCAATCTCGTCACCAGTGTCTTCCATTATTTCCATTCCTATCAATATATCCGATGCAAAAGCTATTGCTCTTCTCTGCTCATCGGAGTGAATCTTCAACCTCAGCATGTCGTAATTTGCTAGGTAATATGCAATAATCCTTCGAACGACTTCTTCAAAGTTCAAGTTACCAAGATCTACCAGAGCTTTCCTATTTCGATGATATCTTGGCAAAATTAATATATGGTCATCAGATGCCTCTAAGTAAAGTACATCTCCCTCCTTTAACCCGTTTTTCCTAATCCACTCCTTAGGCAAAGTCAGTATGTAGCTACCCTTGCCACTTCGGAAAATTTTCCTCGGCTCCACAATTACCATTCAAGCTGGATATACAGATATAATTTTTGGTATATACCATCGATATCCAATTTAGAATATATGGATTAAAAATATAAGCAACTGGTTGCATTAAATTCATGGAACGAAAACATAGAATTTTGGGGGTTTTTGTTGGAATTCTTGCAGTAGCATTACTGCTCGGTTGCGTATCAGAACCAAAGACGTCAACAGAACAGAAAAAGCAGATAAAAATATACGGCAGTGGGGCTAGCTTTCCCGCACCGCAGTTGGAAAACTGGATTAGTGAGTTCAGCAAATTGAACAAAGAAATAATAGTTGAGTATGCGAGCAAAGGATCCGGAGCAGGAATAAATGATTTCAAAAACAAACTTGTTCACTTTGCATGTTCAGATCCTCCTGCAAAGGAGTCTGAGTGGAGAGAATTCGAAAAGATAGGAAAACCGCTGCAGTTTCCATTCATAGTGGGTGCAGTTGTTGTCGTCTACAACCTACCAGTTGAGGAACTCAGACTAGACGGCGAAACATTGGCTAAGATCTTCATGGGTGAAATTGAGTACTGGGATTCACCGGAAATAAAGGCGCTAAATCCGAATGCAAATTTGCCCCATGAAAAGATCATAGTTATCCATAGAAGCGACTCCAGCGGAACAACCGAGGTTTTCACAACGTATCTCTCGATTGTTAGCGAAGAATTTAAAAAGAAAGTAGGGGCTGGAAAGCTAGTAGACTGGCCTGTAGATAAGCTTGGTAGGGGATTTGGAGGGAAGGGGAACGAAGGTGTTTCTGCAATGGTTAAACAAACCCCAAACAGCATAGCATATGTGGAGCTGGCCTATGCTTTACATGAAAAATTCAGGATGGTAAGTCTCAAGAACGCAGAGGGATACTTTGTAAAAGCAAATCGGGAAACAATTACATCTGCAGTCTCAGCCAGCTCAGCTTTTGTTCCAGATCCTTCTGAGGGATACAAAGAGGACGTAAAGATGTTTTTAAACGCAAAAGGTAAAAATTCGTATCCGATCGTAGCTTTCAGTCATGTGCTACTCTGGAGCAGTTATCCAAAAAATGAGGCCGAAGCTGTAAAGACATTCTGGAAATGGGTTCTAACAGAGGGAAATAAACACATAATAGAGGGCTATGTTGCCATACCGAAAGAGGTTGCAGATTTGGCGCTGAAGGCTGTGGAAAGTATTAAGGGTGAATGAATGGACAGATTCAAGATTTTTTTGCTCCCTCCTGTTTATTTAGCATTTGGAATTCTCTTTTTAATGCTTATCACCTTTGTTTTGAATTCCTTGCCGATTTTTGAGCGTGAAGGAATTGCCATCTACACAACTAATATCTGGAAAGCCTCTGAAGAACCAGAAAATGAATTCTACGGTATACTCGCAGCAATCTATGGCACAATCTACACCTCGATAATTGCAATTGTCATAGCGCTTCCAGTTTCAATTGGTCTGGCTATCTTCGTAATTGATATTGCACCGAAAAAGTTCAGAGAATTGCTGGTGATCCTAACAGATATGATGGCAGGACTTCCTACAATCATTTACGGTATATGGGGGGTTTTTATACTCTCACAAATTATTTCAAAAATTATGATATTCCTTTACGAGAATTTCTCATTCTTTCCACTTTTTTCGTACAGAAATCCAACAGGCTTCAGTTTTCTCACAGCTGGAATTCTGCTGGCAATTATGGTAACCCCCTTCGCAACTGCGCTAATAAGAGAAGCTTATGCAGCTATTCCGCAAATATACAAGGAGGCTGCTCATTCCCTGGCGCTCACTCGATATGAAGTTACTAAGCTTCTTCTGGGTTACATAAAACCAGCCATAGTTGCTGGAACTCTTTTAGCTTTCGGAAGGGCTGTTGGAGAGACGGTAGCCGTTAGCTTAGTTGTAGGCAACTCCTTCAACATACATCCGAGCTTTTTCGCTCCAGGATACACAATTTCATCTCTCATTGCGAATCAGTTCGGAAATGCCTTTGCCTACACCTACATGCCATATGCTCTGTTTGCAGCAGGTCTTGCACTATTTTTTATAGGGCTTATTGTAAACATTGCTGGAGTTATTGTGCTAAGGAGGTGGAAATATGGTTAGGGAACTAAAAAACAAATTATTTATTCTATATCTTTTAGCATCGGCAGTTTTGATCCTTCTGCCTTTGGCGCACATACTTTACAGCGTTTTTGCATACGGATTGCCCGTCTTAATCGACCGAGGACTAGAATTCCTAACATCTGCACTTCCAGCCCCAAATAGGCCTGGAGGTGGAATATTCCCAGCATTATTCGGGACTTTTTTGATGGTTTTTCTCTCTTCTCTATTCGGAGTGCCTCTCGCTATCCTAGCAGGAACATTCATCGCAGAATATCCCAAGAGCGTTATCAGCAATTTGGCCAGAACTCTCATGCTTATAATGCTAGAATTTCCCACAATCCTCGTAGGTCTGTTTGTAATGATAATATTGGTAATTCCTATGGGAACTTTTTCAGCCCTAGCCGGCTCTATAGCTTTGGCAATAGTCATGCTGCCATATGTAACGACGTATACCGAGCAGGCCATGAGATCTGTGCCCGAAAACTTCAAAGAAGGGGCTTATGCACTTGGATTGAGAAAGTTTAGAGTTGTTTTTTCAGTAACGATGAAGATGGCTAAAAGAGGAATCTTAACTGGATTACTGATAGGTACGGCAAAGGTAGCCGGAGAGACTGCACCGCTTATATTCACCGCTGGCATAACATGGAGAACCACTGGAGGAATCAATGAGCCAACTGGGGCTATCCCGATCTGGATTTACTATCTTATTCAGCAACCCTATGCGAATTACCATGAAATAGCCTGGGGTGCAGCCCTCATCCTAATGCTAATATTTCTGGCCATATTTCTGCCAGTTAGGTTGATGATGGTAAGAACATGAACGCGATAGAGATCGAAAGACTTTGGGTTAAATACGGGAATATGGAAGTCTTAAAGGGCATTGATCTTGAAATACCTAAAAACATTTGCTTTGCAATAATGGGTCCTTCAGGTTGTGGAAAGTCAACACTACTCAAAGCCATAAACAGACTACTCGAACTGAATCCAGACACCAAAATCTCTGGAGACATAAGACTTTTCGGGGAGAGTGTTTTCAAGATGGATGTCACAAAAGTCAGAAGGGAAATTGGGATGGTCTTCCAGCTCCCCAATCCTTTCCCGCACATGAGTATCTACGATAACATTGCATTCGCAGCAAAATGCAATAAGATTGCAAAGAACAAAAAAGAACTGGATGAACTAGTTATTTGGGCTCTGAAGAAGGCTGCACTTTACGATGAAGTTAAGGACAGACTCAAAAGCAAGGCTAGCCAGCTCAGCGGGGGACAGATGCAAAGACTCTGCATTGCAAGAGCTCTTGCTCTGAAACCAAAAGTTTTGCTTATGGATGAACCAACAGCAAACCTCGACCCTATTGCAGCCGGAAAAATAGAAGAGTTAATTCACGAGCTGAAAAGAGAGTATACAATTATTATAGTAACACACTCACCCGCCCAAGCTGCAAGAATTGCAGATTTAGTGGCATTCATTTATCTGGGAAAGGTTGTGGAAGTTGGAGAAGTGAATGAAGTATTTGAAAGACCGAAACACGAGTTAACTGAAAAGTACGTAACGGGGAGGATGGGATGAAGTATATTGATGAAGAAATTTCCCGTATAAGAGAAAAAATTTTGGAATTGCATGAAATTGCCAGAAAAGCCGTAGAACTTTTTTTCAAAGCTACAAAAGATAAGAGTATAGTTAGAGAGATTTCGAAACTTGAAGAAATTAGTGATGAGCTTGAAGCAAGAATTCAAGACCACTGCTCCCAATTCATAGTTCGCTTCCATCCGATGGCAAAAGACATGCGCTTTGCCATCGGGACCATGAGAATTTCTTCCGCTTACGAAAGAATCGTGGATCTGGCTCATGAAATGTCGCTATTTGAATGCGAATTGAGGGAAAAGATACTGACTGCTGAAAAAACACTTCTAGCTATGTTCGACGCAGTTAAAAGAGGTTTCGAAGACTCCAAAAATCTTAAAGAAGAGATGATTTCTCTGGATAACTTGATAGACGAAATATATATCGAAGCACTTGAAGAAATTGAAGAAGACTTCAGATGTGTCGAGGAAGCGTTCGCTGCAAGACACATTGAAAGGATTGGTGACCTGCTGTGCAAGATTGCCACAAGACTTATCTATATTCAAACTGGAAAGTGGGTATGGGTGAAGTGAAGAAAGTTCTCTTTGTTTGCATAAAAAATACTGCTAGGAGCGTAATTGCTGAAGCCATTTTCAACAGTCTTGCGAAGAATTGGAAAGCTGAAAGTGCTGGAATAGAAAGGGCGGAAAGAATTGATGAAAAAGTAAGAGAAATTCTAGAAAGAAGGGGATTAAAAGCAAAAGATAAACCAAAGACTCTAGAAGATGTCAACCTAGAAGAATACGATTTGATTGTCACGGTATGCGAAGAAAGCTGTATAATCCTGCCAACAGCAAAAAGGGTTATCAGCTGGAATGTAGAAGATCCAGTTGGCAAAGGCGATGAAGTTTATGAAAGGGTTTTCAACAGAATTTCTGAGAATATTAAAACTCTCTTAAAAGAACTTGAAGGCTAAATTTGTTTCGAATTTACGTATTTATTTATCATTTCAATAAGAGTTCTTCTATTGAAGGGTTTTCCAAGTATTTCCTTTGCTCCGGCCTTCAAAAGTTCATCTCCTCTCTGCGAGGCAAATGCGGTAACTCCAATTACTACTGCCCCGGGATCCGCTTTCAAAATTTCTTTCGTTGCCTCAACACCATCCATAATGGGCATTGAGATATCCATCAGAACGACGTCGGGTTTGAAGAACTTGAAAGCCCTAACAGCTTCTTCGCCATTTTTAGCGATATAAACTTGGAAATCTCGAAGAAAAACCTGATATATTTCAAGCAGAACATCATCATCGTCAACAACCAGAACCTTGGCTTTTTTGGAGCCCATAAAATCCTTTTAAATCCCTTATATTTAAAAATTGCTTCTACTTTTGAAATTAAAACCAAAAATTCCGTAGAAAGATATTTTATCCTGTCAAGAACTTCATTCATGTTCGACGTTGCGATAGTTGGCGGTGGACCGGCTGGTCTCACTTCCGCAATTTACTGCGCAAGGTATGGTTTAAAAACAGTATTTTTCGAAACTTTTGACCCAGTTTCCCAGCTTTCAATGGCTTCGAGGATAGAAAATTACCCTGGTTTTGAAGGGAGTGGGATTGAGCTACTTGAGAAAATGAAAGAACAGGCCATAAAAGCAGGAGCAGAAAACATTGTTGACAAAATTGTAAAAATAGTAAAAAGAGGTGAAAATTTTGTTTTGATTGGAGAAAAAGAGTATGAGGCAAAAGCAATAATAATTGCAACGGGAGGTAAGCACAAAGAGGCAGGATTCGAGGGTGAGGCGAGATTCCTAGGTAGAGGAATAAGCTACTGTGCAACCTGTGATGGAAATCTTTACAGAAATAAAAAAGTGATCATTTACGGAAGCGGCAGGGAAGCTTTAAGCGATGCGCTCTATTTAAACGATATTGGCTGCAAGGTTTTAATAGTTTCTAGGTCACCAATAAGGGCTGAAAATGCTCTAATAGAAGAAATAAAGAAGAGGGGGATAGAGACAATACTTAACGCCAACATCAGAAGAGTTGAAGGAAGAGAAAGAGTTGAAAGAGCAGTTATATTTCTGAGAGATAAAAAAGAAGAGATCACAATCGAATGCGATGCAGTCTTCGTAGCAATTGGGATCAGACCAGCAACTGATCTAGTTGTAGAACTTGGTGTTGAAAGAGATCAGTTCGGATACATAAAGGTAGACAGGGAACAGAAAACAAATGTTCCCGGTGTTTTTGCAGCAGGGGATTGCTGCAACAATCCACTAAAGCAAGTGGTCACAGCCTGTGGCGATGGAGCTGTTGCGGCTTACTCGGCATACAAATTCCTCCGTGAGAAGAACTGAGATGATAACAAAGCTTCAATTCCTTTAAGAGAAGTTTGCAAGAATTTTCTCCAGAAAATAACCCATTCTTTTCTCGATTTCACCTACAAGAGCTTCAAATCCATCTCTATATTCTATTTTCACCCCCAGATATTTCTCTACAGCTCTTACAACATTTGAATTCCAGAAGAGGCCGTGCAAATAAGTGCCCCAGCACATTCCATCATCACTTTCACAGCCGTCGTCTTCAAAAACTGGTTTTTTGGAAACTGTGACTCCCTTGTGTATTTCGTAACCCCAGACAATTTCACCCTTAATTTTTCTGATCAATTCCGCATCTCCAGTAGCTCTTTTAGAGACTTGTCTTGTAATTTTTCTGTAGCCTTCAAATCTAGTTTCAGCTTCTAAAAGTCCAAGACCTTTCAATGTTACTCGACCGTGCTCGAAACCATAGTCTTCGATCTTCTCTCCTAGCATCTGGTAACCGCCGCATATGCCAATTATTAGTTTTTTTCCAGAAATTTTCTTTATTTCTTCAGCCATTCCCGACTCCTTCAAGGCTTTAAGATCTGCTACGGTATCTTTGCTTCCAGGAATTATCAGTATCTCGCAATCAGGCTTTTCCTCCAGCTCCACGAATTCAACAACACTCCTCAACGGCTCAAAATCTGTGAAATTAGAGATCCTAGGAAGTCTGATTACCCCAATCAATCCCTCCCCTCTCCATTCCTCTATGTTCAGGGAGTCTTCAGAAGGTAGCGGAGAGTTTATATAGGGGATTACCGCAATAACTGGCAGGTTGGTTATCTCTTCAAGCTTTTTAATTCCTCCACAAAGAAAGTCCTCCCTACCCCGCAGTCTGTTTATCACAAAACCGCAGATCATCTTCCTTATATCTTCAGGCAAAAGAGAGAATGTCCCGTAGAGGGAGGCAAATACACCACCACGATCTATGTCCCCCACAAGTATTATATTCGGCCTTGCCATTCTCGCGGTGAATATGTTCGCCAAATCCCTCTCATAAAGGTTTATTTCTGCCATTCCTCCTGCCCCTTCAATTACAATCACTTCATATTCCTCGGAAAGACTTCTGTAAGCTCTTTCCACAATCCTCCTAAGCTCCGGAACCATCTTATAGTATTCAGCTGAATCTACATCCTTTACAGCTTCTCCGAGAAGGACCAACTGGGAAACAAAGTTTCCCTTTGGTTTAAGCAAAATTGGATTCATCCTCTCGTCAGGCTCTATTCCTGCTGCAAAGGCCTGCATGGCCTGGGCTATTGCTATCTCTTTACCATTTTTTGTCACAAAGGAGTTTAAGCTCATATTCTGAGCTTTAAAAGGAGCGACCTCGTAACCCCTCCTAGCGAGAATTCTGCATATCGCCATTGCTACTAGGCTTTTTCCTGCGCTGCTACTGGTACCTCCAATCATTATAGCTGATGCCATCTAAAATCTATCCCCATCTCTTGTATTCAACTTCTATTCCCATTAACTCCATTATCCTCGAAACCGTGAAATCTATCATTTCCTCCAGACTTTTGGGCTTTGTGTAAAAAGAAAATACGAGAGGAAATACTATAACCCCGAGATTCGAAAGTCTCAAAAGAGCTTCAAGATGGGCTGAATGCAATGGCGCTTCTCGAAAAGCTATTAGCAGTTTTCTCTTTTCCTTAACAGCCACATCTGCAGCCCTCGTGACAAGATTCGACGTGATCCCATAAGCTATGCTTGAAGCGGTCTTCATCGAACACGGGACAATAGCCATGCCGTCATACTTGAAGCTTCCACTTGCAACTGGAGCGTAGATTTCGTCTTCATCGTAGTATTTTGTGGCTATTTCTCTCAGATAAACCTCGTCGTAATCAGTTTCGCTCTTCATAGTTATCTTCGCCGCCCTAGTGGCTATTGCTATGACTTCAAAGCCCTTCTCCAAAAGTCTTTCTATGAGTCTGATACCAACTATCTGGCCGCTCGCTCCGGTCAGGGCTACTACGAATTTCATACAAGAGGTTCTATGTCCTCATCGAAAAGATTGAGAGTTTTTTCGATCCTTTCCTTTTCAGCACTCTCTATTTCTCCCCTTGCCTCAACTGCCAGTTTTTGCAGCTCCTTTACCCTTGGGGCATCGGTAACATTTGCAAGCAGAACTAATGCCGCAACGTATTTTGTTCTTCTAGTTGGATAGTCCCCAGCCCTAACCTCTACACCGGAAATCTGCTCCTCCAGCCACATCTTGGCTTTCTCTAGGCCTTTTCTGTCCAAATGTTCCGGCGGACCTGCAACAATTATCAGAGCCCTCTCCGCACTGGAGATGTTACATGGCAAAGTTAATCTCCCAAGCGCTGCTCTCCTCACTAAAGCGGATATTTTCATAGCCTTATCTCCCTCAATTGTTTCAAGCTCCTCTTTTTTCTTCTTCTTAAATAGCGAAAATCCTTTTTTCTCCTCAGCTAAGCTTGTCGCATATCCAATAGAGGAAATTCCTCCCCCCTTAAGCGTGTTTATAACTTCACTGCTGTCTACCACCATTTCTCCGACAATGTCCTCTTCCAGCGGCTCACCAGCTCTTGAAAGAAGGGCTATTCTTCGAACGATTTCGTCGTTTATCTTTTCGAAGGATTCTCTCAAGCTTAAACCCTCATATTTCCAAGCTCCGTTGTCGAAGAGAATCAAATTATCCACGTATTTCATCAGACTTACCATGCTTCTTGCGGCATTTAAGGAATAAAGTTTTCCTTCTTCGGGAGCCGGTAAAATTCCAAATGCGTAAACAGGTTCAGAATATAACTCCTTAAGATGCTTTGCCAAAACAGGGGCCCCGCCACTTCCAGTCCCACCGCCTAAACCAGCTATTATCAAAAATGCGTCGAGATCATGGGTTCCTCTTTCGTCTATAGCACTCAATATTGTTTCGATTTCATCCTGAGTTATCTTAGCCCCCAGCTTGTTATCAGTTCCAACTCCGTGTCCTTTTACGACTGTTTGACCTATAAGAAGCCTGTCCTTCATCGGAACATGTTTTAAACCGATCAAATCTGTTCTTGCAGTATTTACAGCAAGCCACTTAAGTCTGCTTTTAGAACCGCGCATCTTTTCGTTTTCCACGAACATGTCAAGTATCTTTCCTCCCGCCTGTCCGAAGCCTATGACAAAGAACCTCATTAGTCCCCCTCAATACTTATTTCACGTTTTATTTAAATCTTTTGCAATACAAAAATGCTCAGCAATAGAGCTCAAAAAAGGTTCTAGCATGAAAGGTTTAAATGGTGAGCTATTCCTGAAGAGATATTTTTAGTTCTAAACCCCCTCCCCGCCCTGAAAGGCAAAGGGGTCAGACCTATTGGTATTATGTCCGCCACGATCATGATACCGAGCCATCAAATTTCTTATAAAATTGTTCGAAAAATCCTCGTAGTCGACTCTAGAAACAGCTTCGATCATCTCCAATTCTTCTCTTTCAAGCTTACTGAAGAATTTCTTTGTAGTTCTGCCCAATAATCCCTCGTAATTGATACTCTTATATGCGACGCAAAGAAGATAAAGGGCGTTTAACATAGTTCTAATCCTAAAAGCTAAGCTAAAATCGCCCAGACTTTTTTCTATCTTCAATCCAATTTTTTCAGCTCTTTTGCAATCAGCTTTGCATGGATAAAAATTCAATGTAAAAAACTGGGGTAAAAAGAAGATCTTAGATTTTCTCAGTTTATTCATAAGCTGTTCAAAAAAGCCTTTCTCAAAGGTATCGATTATCAAACTCGTTTCCAGAGGAAACGAACCCTTGCTTTTGGCATAAGCTCTTGTACAGCACTCTGGATAACCAAATAGCTTTCCCTCTAATTTTATTAGTCTCTTTCTTCCCTTTTCAAAATCAATTTTTCCGCCTAAGATTTTGCTCTCAATTAACTGCAATTTTCTGATAAATCTCTCATCCTTTGCCAGCAAGAAGTTTTTGATTTCAACAAACTTTAAATCGCCCAAAATTCTGCTCACTTTCGTTTCCAATTCGAACAACTTCAAACCATGAGCTCTGCAGAACTGGAATTCAGGGCTTCTTTCCGGGAAGGGTCTTACTGACACTATCTTGGATATATTGGCTAAAATTCTGCTCGACTCGATAAAAAATAATGGATTAGAAAGAAAATGGTCAAACTCAACCTTGAGCACGCTTTTTCTCAAGCTCCTGTACGTAAGCTTTCGTTGCGACGTAAGTTGTTGACCCCGAACTCCAGTAAGCTGCTATTCCCTGATCAATCAAATCTTGAACAATTTTCTTTACTTTTGCTTTGTCCATTTGAGTTACCTTTGCCAATTCAGGAATTTTCCAAGTCTTCTTGCCCAACTGTTCCAGAATTTTCTTCTTTTCCTCTTCAGTATAGGTTACTTCAGTCATTCGAGATCACCAAAAAAAGTAGGAGCTAAGATTTATAAATTTACCATCTGAACTGTAAACTCGTCCTCAGTTCGCCATATAAGTAAGGAGTTATCTTGTAATCATCTATAAGATGCTCCGTAAACTCGAGACCCGTTATCTCAAAGAATTTTTCCCAGCCTATTCTGTCAACCCACTCGATTAGTCTTTCGTGCTTTCTGGCATTGTTTGCCCAAGCCTCAAGGATCTGCTTTATGTATTTAACAAGGGTTGGCCATCTAGGGGGCTCGTTGGGAACCCATGGAACAACAACCTTTGAAAGCTCGGGAGGTCTGCGCGCATCTGAAATCTTTCCACCAACCATTATCGCGGCCCCATCATTTTCTGGATCAAACAAAGGCATGCCTGGGCACATTGTGTAGCAGTTTCCGCAATACATGCATTTCTCAACGTCTACCTTTATCGTTTTTGCCTTCATATCAGGTTTCAAAGCTCCAGTAGGACACGCTGCAACTGTGCTTGGAATTTCACATGTCCTTCTTACCATATCGTCATCCGGCAGGGGAGGAGTTCTGTGAATTCCAACAATTGCAATGTCCGAAGCATGAACAGCTCCACACATGTTAGCGCAGCATGCAAGGCTTATTCTACACATCGCAGGAAGCTTATGATCCACAAAGTACTCGTAGAGTTCGTCCATAATCGCTTTTACTATGCCCGAAGCATCTATAGCCGGAGTATGGCAGTGAATCCAGCCCTGTGTATGTACTATGTTGCTCAGCCCGTATTTACCAGTTACGGCATCCCATGTTCCGCCACATGGGAAGCCTACTTTTTCCTTAACCTCCTTTATCAAAGCGTCTATCTTTTTCTCATCCGTTAGGAAAAACTCGACATTGTTTCTAGAAGTCCATCTCAAATAGCCATCGCTGTATTTGTCGGCGATATCGCAAAGCTCCCTAATTGTATAAATGCTCAAGAGCCTCGGAGTTCCAAATCTAACAACATAGATCACATCCCCGCTCTCTGCTACCCTCTTTATAACCCCGGGTCTAATAACTTCGTGATACTTCCATTTTCCATAGTTCTTCTTTATAATTGGATGCAACATCGTGTCGTATTTTGGTGGACCAAAATCCGTCTTCACCATCAGAACATCCCCCTCTTCTTCAACTCCTCTATAAACGGCGAGGGTCTCAACTCTTCTTTCTTGAAGAACATGAACGGATTGTTTCTTGGCGCTTTAACAATTCTCACATCCACATCTTTCCCTATAGCCTTCAAATACTCCTTAACTCCTTTTCTCCATATTAGTTCTGCTAACCTCTCTCTGAACTTTCCTTCTTCGTCCCACCATTCCAGAGTTCTGGTTGCAATTTCTTTAATCTCCTCGTAGGGCTTCTTAACTTCAATAAACGGAATTACGACCCAGCCAATTACGGCTCCCTCAACAAACGGAGCTTTTCCGCCAATCAATATTGTAGCTCCTCTTTCATCCCCAAGTTTAAGGGCCTTGGGCATCTTGTTTATGCAGTGCATGCAGTGCACGCAGTTTTTAGCATCTATTTTCAGCTCCTTTCCGTTCCAGCTTATCGCTTTCGTTGGGCAGAGCTTTACCACTTCGTTTTCTATGTCCATCCATTTCGCATATTCTTTTACAGCCTCCTGATCAACCTTTATTTCGTCTTTCCAGTTTCCAATGATTGCAAAATCCGCTCTTGCCTTTGAAGCTACGCAGTCGTTCGGACAGCCGGAGCACTTGAATTTGAACTTATACGGATACATTGGCCTATGAAGCTCATTCTGAAAGGTCATGGTGAGTTCATAGCACAGATCGAGTGTGTCATAGCAGGCAAATTCGCAGAGCGCAGGACCCATGCATGCTGAGGGAGTTCGAACTGCTGAACCGCTACCGCCCAAATCAAACGGAATCTCAAGATTGCCAAGATCCTCAAAACACGGCTGCAAATATTCGCTTCTTGTTCCGAGGAATATTATGTCACCTGTTGAACCATGCATGTTAGTGAGCCCGCTACCCCATTTCTCCCAGACATCGCATATTCCCCTAAGAGCCTTTGTTGTGTAGAACCAGCCAGCTGGCATGTTTATACGCATTGTATGGAAATGTTCTATCTCCGGTATTTTATCACCAAGATCAGAATACCTTCCTATGACTCCTCCGCCATAACCAACGACCGATACTATTCCGCCATGCTTCCAGTGGGTCTTTTTATCTTTGTAAGAAATTTCAAGCTGTTTTAAAAGAGCACGAGCGGTCTTGGGAAGCTTTATATCCTTCCCCTTAGCAGCCATTTTTTCCATGTTTTCTGCTGTTTTTTTGATTTCTTTCACAAAACTGGGCCATGGACCTTTTTCGAGTTCGTCAACTAAGGGTGTTTCTGACATTTCTTCACCCCCCGAATTAATAAGATTGACAATATATAAGAATTTCGAATTTCAACTAAACGTTTAATTCTTTGAATTGCTTTCGTCGTAAGATATAATTGTCCAGAGACAACAAATAAATTGGATGGTGAAAAGAGCTAAACTGGTTAATGACATTGTGGAGCTTATTCCTATCTTCCAGCTTTTGTCTACTGAGATGCACAGAAAAGTATATTCTGCATTATTAGATGAGTGGCTGACGCTTGAGGAGCTGAAAAGCAGATTTGGAGATGGCTTCGAGGAAACTTTAAAAATACTGAAACATGCAGGAATGCTGGAAGTAAAGTGGAGAATGCCATCAGATCCCGGAGGAAAGCCTGAAAAGGAATATCACGTCAGCTATACGCACATTTCCGCCAACTTTTATGTATCTCTAAAGGACTTCAATCGAATTCTCGAAATCGTATTCATGCCAGACGATGAGGTTGAAAAGCACGTTGAGAGAATAATAAAAGAAGTCCAGATGGGTAGGAATTCTGTTGGTCACATAATGAAGGTTTTGAACTACGATCCGCTTTTCATCAGGGCTATCGTGAAGAGAACTTTAAAACTGAATCTAAAGGGGCAGTTGATAGAGCTGGCGAAAAATGAGGAAATATAGCGTTAGAGAAATTCTTAACAAATTGAAATGGCATCCAAACTACGATTTTTCAAAAGTGCAAGTCATCTGCATTGACAGGTTCAGCGGGAATTTCGAGATAGATGCCGGGGAAATAGATGAAGTTGGACACAAGTTTATTTTTCTTAAAAATGGAAAGGTTATCCCACATCATAGAGTAATAGAGATCAGATACGAGGGGAAAACGGTATGGAAAAAGTCGTGATTTGTGTTGTACATCTAAAACCATTGCCAGGATCACCGTTGTTTGAGAATATGAATTTCGTACTTGAAAGCGCTTTAAAGGATGCAAAAGCGATAGAAGAAGGGGGTGCTGATGCGCTAATTGTGGAAAATTTTGGAGATAAACCTTTCCTAAGGGAAGCCGGAAAAGAGACCATTGCGAGCATGAGTGTAATAGCCTGGGAGATAAGAAAAGAAGTTGGAATAGGAGTAGGGATAAATGTCTTAAGAAATGACCCAATCTCCGCATTGGCTATTGCAAAAGCAGTCAATGCGGATTTTATTAGAGTTAACCAGCTTTTCTTTCCATCTGCGTCTCCAGAGGGTTTTTTGATAGGAAATGCTGGAGAAGTCATGCGATACAAAAGATGGATAGACTGTAAGGCTATGGTTTTTGCAGATTTAGAGGTTAAACATGCACACCATTTTGCAGAATTCGAAGAATACCTTATAAATGCTGAAAGAAGTTTGGCCGATGCTTTCATATTAACAGGTAGAGCCACAGGAATGGCGCCAAATATTGAAAAACTAGATATTTTAAGAAGGATCGCTCCAACGCTAGCCGGAAGCGGAGTAACTGCAGAAAACGCTGAAAAAATTGCAAAACATTGCGACGGAGTAATAGTTGGAAGCTACATCAAGGAAAAAGGAGAAGTAAGCGCAGAAAAAGTCAGAAAAATTGTTAAAATCGTTAAAAACACTAAGTGAAAAAAGGTTTTCTCGCCTTAACCGCTTTTAAGATTTCTTTCTTCAATTCTTCACCGATAAGATTCGATATGTCAAGGAATTCGTCCCTTAGAAGACATAACTTAATTTTTCCGTCTGAAGTAACCCTTATCCTATTACAATGTCTGCAGAATTCAGTGTTGTCAAGTGGTTTTACGATTTCTACAACACCAAACGGTGTAAAGAACTGCCTTCTTCTGTGCATGTCTCTTATTTTTACAATTTTGGCAGTTCTAGAGAAAATTTCTTCAAAGATTTCTGGGTTTAAGTAAAATTTTCTTGTCTTTTCATTTGGAATGAGCTCTATAAGTTGTAGTATAACTTTAACACCATCTGTGTTAAAAGAATTAGCAAAACTGAGGATGTCGAAAACTTCTTCATCGTTTATTCCCTTCAACAACACCATGTTCAGCTTTATGGGAGTTAGATTTGCCTCTACAGCACTTCTTATCCCCTCTAAAACGGATTCAAGCTCGTCGCTGCCTGTGATTAAACTGAATTTTTCCGAGTTGAGGGTATCCAAACTTACATTAACCCTGTCAAGACCCGCTTCCTTTAAATCGTAAGCCTTCTCGCTCAGCAATGTTCCATTCGTCGTGAGAGAGATTTCATCGAATTCCGGTAGCATGGAAATTATTTCACAGATATCTTTCCTGAGCAGGGGTTCTCCGCCTGTTATCTTTATTTTCTTAACTCCTAGCTCGTAAAAAGCATTTGCTATCTCAGCTATTTTTTCCGCACTCAACTCTTTGGCGCATTCTTTCTCCCCCTCTCTGTGGCAGTATATACAATTCAGATTGCATCTCTGAGTTACCGAAATTCGAAGATTTGTCACAACTCTTCCGTAAAGATCTCGGAGCATAATTCTTCAGCCTTCTTTAAATCATCCACGGTATTGATGTTGAAAAAGGAAATCAGATGTTTATCAAATTTTCTCAGTTCTTCAGCAGGAAAGTAGACAGTTTTCAGCCTGCTTAGAGGGGAAATAATTCTTTTCTCTCCTCTTTTAATCGATTCCTCTATTTCATAAATCGCATTCTTTGAGTAAAAGGCAAGTAAGGGTTCAGGAAATTCATGCTTTGGGATAAGGGCATCACAAACAATTTGCTTCCCTTTTTCGAATAAGAATTCCAATAGACTCTTCTTTACAAACGGCATATCTATTGCCGTGATCACAGTATCCCCGTTATGCTTTATAGCGCTGTGAATTCCGGCCAAAACTCCATATCCCGGATAAAAGTCGCTTACGAATTTCAAACCAAATTCCTTTGCATACTTACTCGCCTGAAATTCATCTCTACAGACAAAAACAGGATCGTATTCAGAAAATTTCTCAACAGCTATCTCTATTAACCTTCTCCCGCAAAGCCTTATTTCTGCTTTCTCCATTCCAATTCTCTTCCCCATTCCCCCCATTAGAATTGCGAGTTTCACGAAACGAATCAGTTACTTATTTATTACCTTTTCCAACTAAACGCATGGATGTGCTTGAAGAGCTCAGAAAATTCAGGGAAATGGATATTCCTTACTCGAGAGTTCTGAGCTCGATGTGTACGGTTCCGCTTGAAATCGCAGTTAAAGCTCATCAGATGTTCATAAACACCAATCTGGGAGATCCAGGAATTTTTCCTGGGACTCTGGAACTTGAAAGAAAATTGATAAAGATGCTAGGTGATCTCCTGCACTGCGAAACTCCATTTGGCTATATTTGTTCAGGAGGTACAGAAGCGAACATCCAGGGAATAAGGAGTGCCAGAAATATAAAGGCAAAAAAAGAGCCGAATATCGTGATTCCCAAAACCGCTCATTTCTCCTTTGAAAAGATCTGCGACATACTCAGGATAGAAGTTCGAAGAGCTGATGTAGATGAAGCTTACAGAGTCGATGTTTCAGATGTCGAAAGTTTGATAGACGAGAATACAGTTTCCATAGTGGGAATAGCGGGAACAACAGAACTTGGACAGATAGACCCAATTGTAGAACTCTCAAAACTCGCGAAAGAAAAAGATATCCCCATGCACGTTGATGCTGCATTCGGTGGACTCGTAATACCCTTCATGGACAAACCATATCCCTTTGACTTCGTGAATGAAGGGGTTATGTCAATAACAATTGATCCCCACAAGATGGGAATGGCAACGATTCCTGCGGGGGGTATAATTTTTAGGAATGAAAGATTTCTGAAAGCTCTTGAAGTTGAGACACCATATCTCACAACCAAGATGCAGTTCACCCTAACCGGAACACGCCCCGGAACAGGGGTTGCATCCGCTTATGCAGTTCTTAAAAGTCTGGGTTTTTCTGGAATGAGGGAAATTGTTAAGATGTGTATGAAAAACACTAAAATTCTGACAGAAGAAATGACCCAGCTTGGCTTCGAACCTGTTATCGAGCCTGTGATGAACGTTGTAGCATTTAAGACTGAAAGGGCTGAAGAAATAAGACAAGAACTCTACAGGAGAAAGTGGGTGATATCCGCAATAAGAAATCCGAGTGCTATAAGATTCGTTGTTATGCCGCACGTTACGGAAGAGGTTATTAAGAATTTCATTTCCGAGTTCAGAAAGGTGATATGATGGAGGTTAAACTTACAGTCGACGGAATTGAAATAGAACTAAACCCCTTCGTTACCAAGATGATTGCAAAAGTTGTAGAAGCGATGGTTACCTCGCTAAAGGGAGTGGAAGAGGACTGGAAAAAAATCGAGATAGAAGTGATAAGATGAGAAGATGCGCAAAATTCGAAGAATACATTCCGGGTAAAAGTGTTGAAGAGATTAGAGAGAGAATTGGACTAGAAAAAGTCGTGAAACTAGCATCCAACGAGAACCCATACGGAACAAGTCCCAAGGCGATAGAAGTCCTCAAAAGCTTTGAAGACCTACATCGCTATCCAAATCCAGAATATAGGGCTCTAAGAGAGAAGTTAAGCGAATACACTGGTTGGGAGACCGAAAGGATAGTTGTAGGAGCGGGAATAGATGGGATTTTGGAAACCGTTTTCAAGATTCTGATAGATGAAGGTGATGAAGTCCTGATTCCGATTCCAACTTTTCAGTATTACAGGATCCTTGCGAGGCTTCACTGCGCAAGAGAAATTCTGGTTAGCAGGAGAGAGGATTTTAAAATTCCTGAAAATATCTTCGAATTCCTAAATGAGAAGACAAAACTCATAATAGTACCATTTCCGAACAATCCCACTGGAAACATTGAAAAAAAGAAGCTAATAGAAGAGCTCGTTAATTCTACAAGGGCAATTGTCTTCATCGATGAAGCCTACATCGAGTTCTCGGACGAAAAGCTGGATATCGATTCAGATAATCTAATAGTTGCAAGGACCATGTCAAAGGCGTTTGGACTTGCTAACCTTCGCGTTGGTTATGCAAGGTTGCCAAGATGGCTTCTAAAGTTTTACAGATCTGCATCAACCCCTTTTCCGGTTTCAACTCTCGCTGAAAGATGTTCAATTGCGGCACTGGAGGACCTCAAATGGATGAGAAACTGTGTTGAAAAGATAAAAAAAGAGAGAGAAAGACTTTTTAATGAACTTAAGAAGCTGGTAAAGCCTTTTCCTTCCCAAGCGAATTTTATATTCTTCAAAGCTAGAAAAGGGCTTGCAGAGGATTTGCTGATGAGAGGGGTGATAATAAGAGACTGTCAGAGTTTTGGTGTGGAAGGATACAGGGTGACAATAGGAAGGCCAGATGAAAACGATTTCTTCCTAGAAAAACTCAGGGAATTAACATGATAGCCCTCACAGGAACTCCGGGAACCGGAAAAACAAGTGTTGCTGAGGAACTGAAGAAAAGAGGATACAAAGTAATTTCTGTAAAGGATTTTGCGGAAATTCATCGATGTGCCAAAAAAGCCGGAGACGAGATAATAGTTGACATAGAAAAACTCTCTAAGTATAGATTTGATGGCATAATAGAGGGTCATCTATCGCATTTGCTGAAACCAGACATTACCATCGTTCTACGATGCAATCCGCTTGTGATAAAAAAGAGACTTCTCGAAAGGGGATGGGATTACGAAAAGGTTATGGAAAACGTGGAAGCAGAACTCATCGATCTAATTTTAGTAGAGGCACTTCAAAATTGTGAAAGGGTTTATGAAATAGACACAACGGAAATGACAATCTCTGAAGTTGCAGATGCCATAGAGAAGATTCTAAAAGGAGAAGGAAATTTTGAGCCTGGAAAAGTTGATTGGATTTCCAAGCTTGAGGATAGAATAGAGGAGGTAACGAGGTATGGAGGGATTCAAAAAGATCGACTGGGCTGAAAGGCACATGAAGGTTTTGGCAAGGATAAGGGAGGAAATGGAGAGGGACAGACCACTAGATGGAATGAAGATTGGAATGGCTCTGCATGTCGAGGCAAAAACAGCAGTTCTGGTAAAAACACTGATCGCGGCAGGAGCTGAGGTGGCAATAACAGCCTGCAATCCAATGAGCACACAAGACGACGTTGCCGAAGCGCTAAGGAGCTTGGGAGTGAAATGTTATGCAAAAAGAGGAATGAGTATAGAAGAGTACTATAGCGCAATTCGGAAAGTTGCAGATTTCATGCCGGAGATAGTCATTGATGATGGGGCAGATTTGATTTTCGAGCTCCACAAAAGAGGGCAAAAAGTTAAGGGGGCAAGTGAAGAAACGACTACAGGGGTCATAAGACTAAAAGCTATGGAGAGAGATGGAGTTTTGATGTTTCCAGTAATCGCAGTAAACGATGCTCTCACGAAGTTCCTCTTTGATAACAGATATGGCACAGGGCAGTCAACAGTTGATGGTCTGCTTAGAGCAACCAACATGCTCCTAGCTGGAAAAAGAATTGTAGTTGCCGGTTACGGATGGTGTGGTCGCGGTATTGCAATGAGATGTAGGGGCATGGGTGCAAAGGTAATAGTAACTGAGGTCGATGAAGTACGTGCGCTGGAAGCAATTATGGATGGTTTTGAAGTGATGCCAATGGATGAAGCTTGTGAGATTGGAGATATTTTCATAACCGCAACCGGAAATATAAACGTCATAAGAGAAGAGCACATGAAAAGAATGAAGGATGGAGCGATCCTAGCAAACGCGGGACATTTCAATGTGGAAATAGACGTTTCTGCCCTGGAAAGAATGGCGAAGAGTGTTAGAGAAGTAAGAAAATACGTTAAAGAGTATGAAATAAACGGAAAAAGGCTATATTTACTTGCAGAAGGAAGGCTCGTGAATTTGGTAGCCGGAGACGGGCATCCAATTGAAGTTATGGATATGAGCTTTTCAAATCAGGCCCTAGCGGTTAGATACATAGCGGAAAACTGGGAAAAGCTCGAAAACAGGGTTTACAGACTTCCAGAAGAGCTTGACAGAAAAGTTGCCAAGTTGAAGCTCGAGACCCTCGGAGTTAAAATCGACAGACTTACTAAAGAGCAGATTAGATACTTGAGTGACTGGAGGAGCGGAACATGATTTGGAGTTACAGAGCAATAAAAAATCCTGTTGCAAGAAAAAAATGGCTTGTTTTCTTGGCAGCTCTTCTCATCGTTTTTTTCAGCTATGGGATATACAGAGTTCTAATGGGGGAGAGCTGGATCCGTATCGCTTTGCTTCTAGCCCTATTTTCCCTTTTCATATTTCTGTATGCTTTAATAACTCTCGGAAAACCCAGATACTATTCTGTTGACGACGAGTTCATAATTTACAAACCTTTCAAGACTAGAATAAGCGATTTGGAGGGGTACAGCGTTGACGAGAATGCGATGACAATAAAGCTGAGAAAGAAGGGAATCTTTGGCGTAAGAACGCTATATTTCGAAAGACTTGAAGATCTGAGGGAGGCCGAAAGAATTTTGAGGAAAAAATTGAAGAAGTCATAGATAGTTCCAATGATTTTCGGAAATTCCTTTTACTTCAAGCTTGCTCAGTTTTTCCCTGATAGCTCTGAGATTTTCCCAGTCCTCATCATTCAGCGGTATTTCTCCAACTCTTCTTACAATATCTTTAATAAGCTGACGGGCCATTTCAGCTCCCTTCTCGTCTTTAGGAACAACGAGCCAGACACCATAAAATAGCGTCGTTCTGAACGCTCTCGGTATTTCAGCAAGGAATTCAAGAAATACAAAACCGTCCGTTTCCATTCCACAGATATAGTGAACCTTTTTCATCGTAGCAACGAATAAACCTGAAGGCAAAAAGAAGGCAAGTGCGAGACCTTTAACAACCTGAGATGTCGAAACGTTAACACCTCTAGCTTCTCCAATCTTTTCAATTGCGTTCTTTGCTCCTTCTCTATCGAGTTCCAGAAATTGAATTCCCAATTTTTCAAAAATTTGCAACATACGCTTTCTAGCCAAAAAACCAAGCCCAAAAACCTTTGATGATTTATCCATGAATTTCTTATTAACAAACAGAACGAAAGGTTCCATTGAAAAATTACAATTGAATGTTTAAAAATATTTCTCTTTCTAGATGAGACTATGCTTTGGAAGAGCTTTCTGAATTAAAAAAAGAAAAAATTATCTATGGGATCATCGACTCATATAGGGGATTGCCATGAAGTTCGGAATCGAATTTGTGCCGGATGTGAAATTCTACGAG
>CAYXCK010000014.1:0-23714 GCA_964463575.1 uncultured archaeon | reverse complement strand
GATCTCACTCTGCCAGGACACAGGAGCTTTCACGGTTCACATAGAAGGAGAATAGAAGAAATAATTTCTCACCACAAAAAGAGGCTTGAGGAGGCTTTTGATGCAGTAAAAAAAGGTAGCAGTCTGGCTTGGGAAATAGCACAGAAAATAACTTGGGATCTTGTATACGAAAAATGGGAGGAACTTCCTACAATCCAGAAATGGTTCGCGGTTGGCGAAACAATTGCGCATCTTGAGCATTTGACTTTGCAGGGAAAGATAAGGAAAGAAGAGGATGATTTTATAAGATATCTGCCACAGTCTTGTTTCTAATTATTTTTGCTCAAAACCTAAATAACACCCGCAATTTCGAGGATACGCTTGTCTATTGATTTAAATTTGGAATCAAATATAACCTTTCCTTTTTTCATTACTATTGCCCTTTCGCATTTTTCAGCGATTTCTAGGTCATGTGTTGCAACTACTACAGTTCCCTTGTAGCTTGTAATTATTTCTCCCACAAGCTTTCTTGTTTTTGCATCAACGTTTGCTGTTGGTTCGTCGAGAAAAACGATTTCTGGAGTATATACGAGCACACTCGCTATTGCAACCTTCTTTTTTTCACCACCACTTAATCTAAATGGAGGCTTTTCAAGAACGTCTTTAAGTCCAAAAAGCTCTGAGAATCTTTGAATTATTTCTTTCATCTCTTTTTCGCTCAATCCAAGCTGTCTGGGAACGTAAAGAAGTTCATCTCTAACAGAGGGGTTGAAAAGAAAGTCATCTGGATTTTGAAATACAACTCCGACTCTTTTTCTTATTTCTTCTATTTGTTTGTTCGTGAAACCCAGAATTTTCACTTCCCCTTCACTTGGTTTTAACAGACCGGAGAGCAGGAAAATCAGAGTTGTTTTTCCGCTCCCATTTTCGCCTATTACTGCCACTTTTTCTCCCTTTTTAATTTCTAAACTTACATTTTCAACGCCTAGAGTCCCATCGGGATATCTGTAGCTCACGTCTTTCGCGATTACAGCGTAATCCACCACAGAACAATAAACGCAACAATCGATATATAAGAGATTTCAGCTATTCCGAATTTTCCCTTTACAGCGATTACCTTGTCGCCTCTTGAAATAATTGCGAGTTGCAAAATTTCAGCCTTTTCTAGGCTTCTAAGGAAGAATAGACCTAACGCTTCCCCTCCTTTTTTCCAAATTTCTCTGTGACTTCCTTTGCTAATTCTTCTGCTTTCACGGGCTATCATTATATTTATTAGATCCCTAAACATGGTAATAATATGACTGTAGGCAAGCCACAAAGGTTTTACAAATGCATCGGGAACTCTTAGGGCCTTCAATGCTGAGCATATTTCGTAAAAACTTGTGCTCATTACGAGCATCTGGATTGAAATTAAAGAAATTAGGACTCGAATTGCGAAGGCAAATGGGTAAAAGACGTCTGAGAAAAGGAAAGGCAGTACAACTATAAATGAGAATATTGCAAACAGCCAAACTCTTTTTATAATACTCTTTAAGCTAAGTCCAAGCACAACCGAAACGATCAAGATTGAAAAAAGCAGAAAGAGGAGTTTTTTGAGCTCAAAGGTTGATACGGCTAACAGAATGAACAATAGGCTGGAAAATAATTTTACTCTACCATCGATTTGATGGATTATACCTTTTTCCTTGTACTCTTGGATCAAAAAATTCTGGAAATATCCTGAAGCGCTTTTAAGGGTTCTTTCTAGAAGAATATGCATACTTTAAACCAATAGCGAGAAGCAAAACTATTGCCAATCCAATAATTCCGCTTATCAGTGTCCCGAAGTATGGATCAAGTCCAGGAATCGTATAGTCTGGGAAAATACCTTCATAAATCTTGTTTTCCTCAAGCCCAAGTATTTCAGCGGCTTTATCCAGTGGTTCCGAATATCCAACTTCTTCGGAGAGATATGCAAATACGGGCGTGAGAATTACCAGGATTCCTAGGATTACGATTGGAACCTTTCCAATTTCCTTCTTTTCCAGTGCTTCGGGTCTTCTTGTTGCAATGTAACTAACTGCGCTGGCCGTTATTATTCCTTCCACTATTCCGAGTGCCGCATGCCAGCTACCCATCACCGGAACTGTTATGCCCAATCCGTATGCGAAGCTGGTTGATAGTCCTATTTCGACTCCTGTAAAAATTGCCGCAACAGTTATTCCTATCCAGCCAGCGAAGAAAGAGGCAATGGAAACGCCGAATCTTTTTAGGGCTCTATAAATGTAGTAACCTAGGAAAACATTTACTATGGCCATATTCCAAACGTTTGCACCCCATGCTGTTATTCCTCCATCGTTGAAAACGATTGTCTGAATTGTCAAAACTATCGCCATCGCAACTACACCTGCGTAGGGTCCGAGCAGAATTGCTGCCAAAGCTCCACCAACAAAATGTGCGGAGGTACCCCCTGGAATCGGCCAGTTTAACATTTGAGCAACAAATATTGCTCCTGCGACAACCCCGAAAAGAGTTGTAAGCTTCTCTTTCCTAATCTTTATCATCGAATAACCCAAAACCAGTATTGATAGAATAAAGAATATCGCTGCAATGTTAAGATCCAGATACCCATCGGGAATATGCATGGAATTTTTGATATTAGTTAAGTTGATAAACTTTTCTGTTTTTATTACTAAGTGTTACAAAAAATTAAATTTTTTCAAACGCAAACATATTTAATCTACGACCTTTTTTCTGCTATTATGAAGCTTGTCACTTGCGGACTGCCATATGCCAATGGAAAGCTTCATATCGGTCACATGAGAACTTACATTCCCGCGGACGTTTATGTGAGATTCTTGAGAATGATGAAGGAGGAAGTAATTTTTATCTGCGGTAGTGACTGTCATGGAACACCTATTGTTGTGAATGCAGAAAAGGAAGGTCTTAAACCGGAGGAGCTTGTTGAGAAATATCACGAACATTTTCTCAGAGTTTTTAAAGAGCTAGCAGTTGAATTCGATTTCTTTGGAAAAACGACTGAAAAATACCATCATGAAAGGACTAGGGAAATTGTTAATAGGTTAATTGAGAACGGATACATTTACAGTAGAGAAATCGAGCTAGCCTACTGTGAGAGCTGCAAAAGATTTCTCCCTGACAGATATGTTGAGGGTATATGCCCATATTGCAAAACTCCCGCAAGGGGAGACGAATGTGACCAAGGTTGCGGGAGACATTTAGAGCCGGGTGAGATACTTGAACCAAGATGTAAAATATGCGGGAATAGAGCGGTATTCAAAAAAAGAACGCATTACTTTTTCAAGTTAACGGCTTTTCAGGAATTTCTAAAAGAATATCTTTCCAGACTTTCCGGAACTGAGAATGCAATAAATTATGCTAAGGAATGGGTCAACAATCTCAGGGACTGGTGCATAACTCGCGACCTAGAATGGGGAGTCAAGTTCCCTCTGGATGAAAGTCTTGTGCTTTATGTATGGGTGGATGCTCCGATCGGCTATATAAGCTTCACGGAACAGCTGACAAACGATTGGAAGAAAATCTGGATTGATGGCGAGGCGGAAATCATTCATTTTATAGGTTTGGACATAGCGTATCATCACTGCATTTTCTGGCCTTCAATGCTCAAAGCTGCTGGCTATGCCCTGCCCAGCGCAGTTGTTGCAAGCGGCATGGTTAAAGTGGAGGGGAAAACTTTCTCAAAAAGCAGAGGATACGTTGTATGGGTGGAAGATGAGTATCTGAAGGCAGGTATAAATCCTGATTATTTGAGATATTATATTGTAAATTACACCAGCCATGAAAAAGACCTGAACTTCTCCTGGGATACGTTTAGGGAGAAGGTGAATAACGAGATCATAGCAACTTTTGGAAACTTTTTGTTTAGAATTCTCAGCTTTGCTTGGAAGAATTTTGGAAAAATCAAAATGGAGGTTGATAGAGAGATAATGGAAAAAATTTCAATGACAAGAGACAGAATAGTGGAAGCCATAAAAAAGTGGGAATTTAAGGTCGCAACTGATGCAATAATGGAGTTGGCTAGTTTTGGAAATTCTTACTTCCAGAATTCTAAACCATGGGATTTGATAAAATACGATAAAGATAAAGCTATGAAAGTTGTTGCAAACGCATTACAGCTCGTTAAAGCCCTGGTTATATTCAGCTATCCAGTCATGCCGAGAAGCATGGAGAAAATCGCGAAGAGCATCGGACTAGACATCAGAACTTGTTCGATTGATGACGTCATGAAAATAGATGATGAAGTAGTTATTTCCAAGCCGGAAATTCCTTTTGAGAAGATAGAGGATGAGAAGATAGAGAAACTTAAAAAATCCCTTTTTGATAGGTTTGCCGAAAAACCTGAGATTTCCATAGAAGAATTTCGGAAGCTGGATATAAGAATCGGGAAAATTTTAGACGCTAAGAAGATAGAAAAAAGTAAAAAACTTTTGAAGCTTCTTGTAGATATAGGAGATGAAAAAAGGCAGTTGGTAGCAGGAATAGCGGAAAACCACAGACCGGAAGATTTAATCGGAAAGCTAGTAGTTGTTATTGCAAATTTAAAGCCCGCAAAGATAATGGGTGTCGAGAGTAAGGGGATGATTCTTGCTGCAGACATTGGAGGTAAGGCAGTTTTACTTGTTCCTGAGAAAGAAGTAGCGGCTGGGACTAGGGTTAAATGACGAAACCTATTAATTTTTGATACTACTTTTTTTGTGGAGAGAGTTGAAGAATATCTCGAGGCAATATATGACCTACAAAGAAGGGGAAAAATAGCAAAAACTGGGGATATTGCCAAAATTTTGAATGTAAAACCTGCCAGTGTAACGGAAATGCTTATAAAGCTTAGAGAGAAAGGATATGTAGATTATAGTCCGTATAGGGGTGTGGTTCTTACCAAGAGTGGTGAAGAAATTGCCGAGAGAATAAAAAAGCGCTATTCAATAGCTTTTGGATTTTTTAAGTTTATAGGTGTGGAGGACTCAATAGCTTCGAGACTTGCCTGCGAGCTGGAACATCATTTGAACGATGAGGTTGTTGAGAGACTAAAATCTTTTTTTGAAACTTGTACGGATTGCAAGAAGACAGTTAAAAGACTGAGTTGTGTAGGTGATGGTGTTTATATAATAGTTTCAAGTCCAGGAAAGCCAAAATGCGGGGAGAAAGTGATAGTTGAGAAAGGGATTGCAAGAACTGAAGATGGTATGGAAATAAAAAATAAAGAGGTTATTCTGGTAACAAAATTTTAACTGCATATAGCTTTTCAAAGAACAATTTTTCTTCATCTATTATCTCAAAAATAAAACCCCTCTTTTTAATCTCATCGAAAACTCTTGAATTTAGAGATGAAACGACAATTATAGCTCTGCCTTTCTTGTCCATGAAATCCTTTAATGTATCGAGAAATTTGCAGATCACTTCAATTCCTTCTTTACCTCCATTGATGCTGCAGTCTTCCCAAAAACCCCTTTTTAGTTCGTTTTCTAGTTCGAGATATGGGGGATTGAATAGGACGAGCGAGAACTTCTTCTTTACCCCCTTCGCGATATCGGTTCTTATGACATTGATTTTTTTCTTTTTTAGTTCTCTGACCGCAAATGGGGAGATATCGGTAGTGAGTAAAAAACTACACTTATCAACTAACTTTTCTGCGATAAAACCGCTTCCAGCTCCAATTTCAATTACACTATCGTCCCTCTTCACTTCTTTTAATGCAGCTCTAAGAAGAAGCTCACTGTCCTCGGCCGGTTCGTATATCATCTACGATCCTCATAAATCCACTGGCTCCAATTTCTTCAGGCCTTCGAAAAGCTAGTGTCGTATCTAAGTTCAGCTCTATTCCACAGACTTTTTTGAACTCTTTAACTATGGTTTGCAATCTTTTTCTCTTCATTGAAAAAGCAAAGGTTACAAACTTTTCAAAAAGATCTCGGTTCTTGACAGTTATCTTTGGTTTCGGCTCTATTAGAACTATTGCAGAATCAACCCTGGGTACTGGTCTGAAATTTTCTCTACCAACTACCTCCAAAATTCTACAAGTGCAGTATGCTTTCGAAATTACCCCCAGTCTGCTATCTTCCTTGCAAAGCCTTTCAGCAAACTCTTTCTGTAGCATTATTACCGCAAGATCAAATTTGTATCTAAAAAGCTTGAAAATCAGTGGAGAGGAAATCTCGTATGGAATGTTTGAAACGAATTTGTTGAAAACTGGAAAATCGATATCGAGAGCATCCGCATGTATTAAATGAAATCGCCCAGTTGAGATCTCATTTTTGAATCTTTCTTTCAAATTTTCGATCATTCTTAAATCCTTCTCTATCCCAATAACTCGGGAACTTCTCAAAAGAATTGCTGTAAGGTTCCCGGTTCCGCAACCAACTTCAAGAACAATGTCAGCTTCCTTCAAATCAGCGTATTTCGCCATTCTTTCTGCTATCTTCCTGTTCACTAGCATGTGCTGGCCTAACCGCAATCTTTCCCACCTCTAGACCAATCTCAAACCAGGCCCATGCCCATACAATGCATTCAAACGCTTTAACCAATTCTCCTTTTTCTAAAAAATATCTACTGTCCTTTTCATATGCCATTATGTTATTTATAAAATTTCTGTCTCCGTAGATATTCGGGATTTTTTCTTTTAGCCTCTCAAGCCACTTCTCCGTCTCCGCTTTGAGCTCCTCTTCGAGCCTCAACTCTCCTCACCTTCAGCTTCAGCCCCTCCCTCGAAATCACGACTATCTTGTCCCCCTTTGATAGCTCCTCTTCGGATTCTATGCTCCATATCTCTCCCTGAACTTTTGCAAATCCATGCCCGTCTTTGAACTCTAGAACTTCTCCTTTAAGTCCAACTACTTCCCCTACTGAGCTCTTCTTTTTTCTGACTTTTATTATCTTAACTATTATAAAACTCATGACTATAGCAATTCCAACGCCAATCCCTATCGCAAATTTTAGGAAGAAATCGTAAAACTCTGGTGGCATCAGAGGTTCTTTCACCAGAACCGTTAAGCCAAGCGTAATAGAAACAATGGATGCGACACTAAAAGCGCCGTAGGTTGGAGTTAAAATTTCTGCAATTAGGAATATAATACCGAGAAGTATCAGGAGAATTCCTAGGTAATCCAAATTTACAAATCCAAGTCCTGCCAAGGCTAATAAAAGAAGAATTGCCCCAATTAATTCTGCAAACATTCCAGGAGAAGTTAAACCAAATATTAGTAAATATATTCCAACCATCAACATCAAAACGGCTATTGCGGGATTTGAGATGAAACTATAGATTTCCGCCTTTAGAGGTCTATCAACCTCGATTATCCTGTATGTTTTTGTATCTAAGATTTTTTCTATTCCGTTGATTACAACCTTTCTACCGTCAAGTTCTTTTATTAGTTCATCTCTGCTGTTTGCAAGAATCTCAACAATTCCGAGTTCATATGCTTCTCTTGCAGTTAAACTCAATCCTTCAGTTACAAATTTTTCGGCAATTTCGGCATTTCTTCCTCTTACACTCGCTAAATCCTTCACATAGCTTGCTATATAATTTATTGTTTTGTTTTCAGTTCCTGGAGTCATTCCGACTGGAGTAGCGGCTCCAACAGCTGTACCATTTGCTAGAGCTGCGATGTGGGAAGAGAGAAGAATTACTGTTCCGGCTGAGGCGCAGATAGATCCTTTTTCAACGTAGGTTACTACAGGAATTTTACTTCTCAGAAACATTTCAACTATTTTCTGTGTAGATGAAAAAAGGCCCCCCGGAGTGTCGAGTTCTACAAGAAGAATTTCGGCATTTTCTTTGTTTGCAACTTCGTAGGCATTTTGAATTTCGACAACGGTTCCCTCATTTATCTCTCCCTTTATCTTTACAACTACTATTTCGCCTGCGCTTGCAACAGTTAGAAGTAAAAACAATAGGATGAAAGTTTTCATGTCAAAGTTTGTAGCCTATTTTTCTTAAAAACTCTTTTCTCTCCTTAATATCTTCGTCTTTTTCAATTCCTTTGCTTTTGAATCCGTCTACAACTCCAATTATCCCCCTTCCCTGCTCAGTTTCAACAACTATGACTTGGAGTGGATTTGCGGTGGCCGCAATTATACTACAGACCTCCGGAACTTCTTTTATTTTTCCAAGAACATTTATGGGATATGCATTTTTTATGAATATTATAAAGCTATGTCCACAAGCCAGTTCCAAGGCTTTTTTTGCCGCCAGTTCTCTCAGTTCAGCATCGTTCCCTTCATGCCTCACAAGGCATTTTCCAGAAGCTTCACAGAATGCAAGTCCAAATTTTATTCCGGGAACCGAATTAACCAAAGCCTCGTAAAGATCTTCTACCGTCTTTATGAAATGTGCAATTCCGAGAATCACGTTGCAGTCCTTCGGAACATCTATTCGGACTATCTCGAATTTCATAGTTTTAAGTTAACAGGTGAAATTATAATTTTTTCTACTATTCTAAATCCACTCCGGTATCCTTTGCTTTGCTATCAGGTCCCCAAAGCTCTCTCTTTCTCTTATCAGAGCAACTTTTTCGCCGCTAACGAGTACTTCGGCACATCTCGGTCTTCCGTTATACTGACTGCTCATCGCAAATCCGTATGCCCCCGCGTCCAGTATAACGAGAATATCTCCTTTCTCAATCCTGGGAAGTCTTCTATCCTTTGCAAGGATATCTCCGCTCTCGCATATTGGGCCAACTATTGTATACAGTTCCTCTTCCCCATCCTTGTTTGCAACAAGAACGCGATGATATGCATTGTACATAGCCGGTCTGATTAGAATGTTAAAGCCTGCATCAACGGCTACAAAGTTCTTGTATCCTTTCTTTACAGCATTTACTTTGGTTAGTAGGACTGTTGTGTTTCCTACGATGCTCCTTCCTGGTTCAAGCCAAAGTTTTGGCTTAGATCTCAACCTAGCTCTAATATCTTCAAAAACAGGAAGGACTGCCCTCGCAAGATCCATCGGGTTTGGTGCACCTTTTCCTTCGTAGTCTATTCCAAGCCCTCCGCCCATGTCTATAAATTCTAGTTTTACCCCTATCTTCTCAAGCTCTATTGCAAGTTCTCCAATCTTTTTCAGAGCTTCGACAAATGGTAACGTCTCAAGGATCTGACTTCCGATGTGGAAGTGAATTCCAACGGGCCTGATATTTTTGCACTTCATTGCGACTTCATAAGCTTCTATGGCTTGCTCCATTTGTATCCCGAATTTTGATTCCTTTAATCCAGTAGCTATTTTTGGATGAGTTTTCGGATCTATATTCGGGTTTATTCTAAAAGCTATTTCAACTACTCTGTCATACTTCCCAGCGATTTTATCTAGAGTTTTTAGCTCATCTAGGCTGTCCACGCTGAATTTTACACCTGCCGAGACTCCCATCTCTATTTCATCGTCACTCTTTGAGTTTCCGTTAAAGAGGATTTTATCTCTTGCAAATCCTGCAAGCAAAGCCATGTAAAGCTCTCCAGCGCTGAATACGTCTGCTCCAAATCCATTTTTTGCTATTATTTTCATTATTGCGAGATTATTGTTTGCTTTTACTGCGTAAAGAATTTCGCAGTCCGGAAAAGCTTCTCTATATGCGAGGATATTTCTTTCAAGCTGTTCTTTGGAAGTAACATAAAGTGGTGTTCCGAATTTTTCTGCAAGCTGTAAACTCGAAACTCCTTCGATAAATAAAATACCGTTTTTTCTAGAAAGCATAATTAAGAGAGTTCAACTCTAAGTTTCTCAGGATCGTAACTCCAGTCTGACGGCAAGTATCCTTTTTCCTTGTAGTAGTTCGAGAGTCTCCAAATCTTGGCTTCAATGAGCTGCAAACCTCTTCTGTTATGTAAGTCTTTTTTATGAATTTCAAGATGTCTCCTGAGTTTTAGTGCCTTCTTTATCAACGCTTTTAGGTCTTCTGGATATTTCGGCTTTATGCCGTTCTCAATTAGAATATCCATGAGTTTCTTGCCTGTAACTTGTTTTATAGAAGGTATGCCGTATCTGTCCCTCAAAATCATTCCTATCTGCGATGGTTCATATCCTTCATTGTATAGTTCCACTATTTTTTTCTCTACTTCTTCGGCACTCATTTCTACCCATTCTGGCGGGGAGTTTCTATAGACTTTCTTTGAACCCGATTTACCCCTCCTGCTTTTGTGCATTCTGGCCATTTTTAACACCTTTCTATGCCAAGTCTTTGCGAGATTTAAATATTGCGGAGTCTCATCAAAGGATATCTAAGCTCTTCACTCCACTCTAATACAGCCTCAACTCTTTCCCCCTCGAATTCAACAACAACTCTTGCTTTTAGGACCTCTGGAGAGAGGGAAGTGTAACCAAAGCTTGACGTCTTTAGCTTCTCTTTATCTATTTTCACTTCCGCATCGATGACGTATGGTTGAAGCCTCATACAACTTTCCATCGCTTTTTCAAGAATTTCTGCATTTTTTTCCGATACTGGCGCACCTATAAACTGGTGAAACAGAGCGCCGAGCTTTATACCCGCCTCAAACGCAGCAAATACTTTCCGCATAAACATACACCCGGGTATATTGCATACAGTATAGAAATTGCAATTAAAAGGTAGCATATTTCCACAATGAATATAGCGAGAACGAGAAGAAGACCGAGAAAAATAAGAGGAAGTCCCCTTACCCTTTTATATCTTAAATCGCATATCATAAGAAATGAAAACGTAAACATCGTGAAAGCCAGAATTTCTTGACTCGCGTTGATTCTGAGTAGCGAAGTTACTAAAATTGCGTTTACAGATGTTGGAATTCCTAGAAAATCATTTAAATCCAAAATGTTGAACCTAGCAAGCCTCAATATTGAGAATGCAAGGAGGAGGGATGAGAAGGCGAAAAGATTTGGATTTTTTAAAGAAACTATGAATGCCGGGTAAACAGAGAAAGAAATACAATCTGCGAGAGAATCAAGTTCTTTCCCTATTTTGCTCTTCTCTGTCTTTTTTGCGATCCAACCATCCAATCCATCAGAGATTAGGGCGAAATAAAAGAATGCAAAGCTCTTTTCGTAATCGTAGATTGCGTAAACTAAAGCTGTAAAGCCAAGAAGGGCGTTTAGAACACTCAAAGAATCCGCTAAACTAACTTCCTTGAAAATCTTCATTTCTTACCGCCACGGTCTCTCCGGCTCTGACCTTGTCTCCTATCTTTTTGACAAACTTGTAACCTTCAGGCAACTCTAGAACGACTCTTGATCCAAAAATTATCATACCAATTTTTTGCCCTTTCTCAATATTCTGCCCCTCTTTTACGAAACACAGGATCCTTCTCGCAAAAATTCCTGCAATCTGTATAACCCTATAAATTCCATCTTCTGCCTCTATTATTATCTCGTTCATTTTTACATTACTCCCCCTTTTATAAGCCGGGATCAGTTTCCCCTCACGAAAAATTAAGCCTGCCACTTTCCCCTTAACTGGAGACCTGTTAACATGACAATCGAATGGAGACATGAAAATCTCTATTCTTCTATTCTCCATGTAATCTATTTTTCCGTCTGCTGGTGAAACCACACCTACTCCTATTTCTCTTTTCGGATCTCGGAAAAAGTACGCTGTGAAAATTGAAAATAAAATAAATGGTATTGAGAGAGGATAGTAAAATAGTGCAGTTACGATCGAAATCGCTATAAGAGTTGCTAGAAGCCTAAATGCGCTTCTCTCGATCAACTCCAACACCCTTAAGGATCTCATCTTTCAGGGAATAAATTAATTCTGCAAGTTCGGGCAATATCTTGAAAACTATGAAGGCTATTATCACTAGTGCCAAAGTTGCCAGAATTTTCGAAATTATATGGTGGGCTATGTAGAAACTGTTCTCCCCGAACCAAGAATAAGAGTAACTTGCTAGGACAAAGACGTTTCTTAAAAGATTTAGGAAGTAGATAACGGGAACGGAAACAAAGAATGCTTTGAGTTTTCTCGAAAATTCCGCTTTTATGCCGAATATTGCACCAGTAAAGAGGGAAATGCTCTCTATAGCTGTGCAGGCCAGTATTATTTCTACATAGTTACCATTGAGTTCCAGTATTCTTCCATCTACCGAAACAGGAAATCCGAGGGCTCTACCAATTATAGCGGAGAGATTTGCAGTTTCCCTTATTATCCAATCATTCAGCGAGTCAATGAAAGCGAATGGGAAATAAATTGCGCATGCAAGAGCCGAAAAAGCTGTTATTTCGATGAGAGTTTGAGAGTTTCTTACAAAAATGGCATTTGCTAGGAGAAGAAAAAACAGGAAAGCTAAAATAAAAACACCTGTATTGTAGTAGTCACCAACGTTTGCAAAATCAATTGCCTTAAGAGCCGTTGCAATTGCAAAAATGCTCCAGCTCACAAATCCGAGAAATCTTTTTCTCGTGAAAATATATAGGAACATTGGGATTAGAGATAAGATTGCAATTCCCTCTGAAAGCATGCGAGAAGTTGCCAAATTTGCTTTTAAGTCTTGCTATTGAATGGTCGGAACTTTGACTGATGATTGAGTTTGCAAAAGCTTTAAAAATCTCGACTGTTACTATTTAAGATCGAGATGGAGAACCTGAAGCTTGTAGAACTACTCTTAACTGCAGAGATCTTTAACAGATTTGAGAATCTAACTGAAAATGACATTCCGAGAGAAATAAGAAAAGTTCTGTATAGCAAAGGTAGCCTTAAGAGACCTATTGTGATAAAAGAAGAAATAGTGGCAAGATACGCTGGAAAATCGAGCGATTTGCCCTTCATCGAGTACAATCCCCTCACGAAGCAGTTTAGACTAACTTCATTCGAAATAGCTGCAAAGTGGTTTGCTTCGAGAGGACTTGAGCTTATAAGGAAAAACCCCATTTTAGCTTATTATTATGAAAACTTCGATTCTCTAAACGTTTCCTATGAACTTGCAAGAAAGTGCAATCCGCCAATTTACGGTGACAAAGAGTGGATTTTGCAAACTATTTCTGAGCTCGAGAAGAGCGAGGAAATGAAGGAAATGCTAAGTTTGGTCAGAATCTTCGCTCCAGAAGACATAAACGTGGAGTTTGATTCCGTTGTGCTGAATGAGGAACAAATGGAAGAAATAAGGAAAATAGAAGTTGCTTTAAGCGAAATTGAATATTTGCGGAAAATAGGTCTCACGGATATTGGTAAACTTTTGTTTATAGGTCCTCCGGGAACAGGCAAAACAACGACGGCAAGAGCTTTAGCAAAGAAATTCTACCTTCCACTCTTGGAAGTTAGGCTCTCAATGGTTACGAGTCAGTATTTGGGCGAAACGTCGAAGAACATTGAAAAGATATTTGAGCTCGCAAAGAAAATGAGTCCTTGTATACTTTTCATAGATGAATTCGATTACGTTGCTAAAATGAGAACAAGCGACGAACACGCTGCGATAAAGAGGGCGGTAAACACTCTTCTTAAAGCAATTGACGACATAAGCCTCGTAAATGATAGAGTTTTACTAATCGCTGCTACAAATCACCCCTCCATCCTAGATCCAGCTGTTTGGAGGAGGTTCGATAAAGTTCTGGAATTTCCCGAACCCGAAGAGAGGATAAGAAGGAGGATTTTTGAGCTATTCCTGAAGAAAATCGATGGGGACTTTGATATCGATGAGCTCGTAAAGGAGACAGAAGGATTCACAGGGGCGGATATAAAGCTAGTTGTTAGAGAGGCTGTTTTGAAAGCATTGCTGGATGGAAGAAAGAAGATATTTCAGGAAGACCTGCTCAATGCAGTTGATGGGATAAAGAGAAGACTAAAAATGAGATATGATGGTTAAACTCCTTGGAACCGGCGACTCTCCCGGGACTCCAATTCTAAACTGCCATTGTGTTACCTGCGAAGATGCGAGGAGGAGGAAGTGGGAAAGAAAGAGATTTTCAATTCTCGTTAAAAATGGAGATGCAACAATTTTAATCGATACGTCCCCAGATTTAAGGCGACAGCTATTGGATAACAGCATCGAGAAAGTGGACGCTGTTATTTGGACGCACTCTCACTTTGACCATATTAGCGGTTTTGGAGAGTTTTACAGAGTCCAAGGAAATGTAATTGCGTACACAACTCCGTCGATTCATGAGAGCGTTGGGAAGTTCATGCAGTTCATGGAATACAGAAAAAGAGAGGTGGAAGTCTTTCAGGATTTTTCGATTCATGGTATTAAATTCACGCTTTTCCCGGTGAATCATCCACCTGTGGATGCGGTGGGAGTTAAAATAGAATGGAATGGTTTTAAGATTGTCATCTCCGGAGACACAAATGTGGAAATCGGGGAAAAAAGCTTGGAAGAGATGGAAAATGCTGATCTGCTAATAATTAATGCAATAGCACCGAGCGGCAAGTTCAGAAAGCACATGAACGCCAGAGAAGCCATGGCTCTTGCTGAGAGACTGAAAGCTAAAAAAGTAGTTTTATCCCACTTAGGACATTTTTATCCCCCTCATAGAATAGCCGTGAAAAATTTTCCCCTAGGTGAAGACGGGCAGACATTTTATTTTGGAGAGGGAAAGTTAGATGAATACTTTGGGGATTGACATTGGAGGAGCAAATCTTAAGATTGCTTCGGACAGAGGATTTGAGATAATATATTTTCCGATGTGGAAGATGGCTTCTAAACTAAAAGAAAAGCTTGAAGAGATGGCAAGGAATTATGGTGCTGAAAGAGCCGGTGTTGTCATAACTGCAGAACTTTCTGATGTTTTTAGAAATAAAGAGGAAGGGATAAAATTCGTCGCCAATATCTGCGAGGAGGTTTTCGGGGAAGTCTACTTTCTGGACATTTACGGAAACATTAGCAAAGAAATAAGAGATCCAAGAATATTTTCTGCAAGCAATTGGGTAGCATCTATTAAATTTTTACTTTCAGAGGGATTTAGAGATTTCCTGTTTGTAGATATGGGATCAACAACAACAGATCTCATTCCTGTAAGTGACAGGATCCTTTCCGGTTTGACAGACTTTGAAAGACTGAAAAGAGGGGAATTGATTTATTTTGGAGTCCTTAGAACACCAATCTTCTACGTCTTACGTAGTTTTGAAAATGTAAGACTTTGTCCAGAATATTTTTCGATCATGGCCGATGTTTTCAGGGTGACCGGTGATATTACCGAGGCAGAATATAGCTGCGAGACTCCCGACGGAAGAGGTAGAAGTGTAGAGGAATGCATGAGGAGAATTGCGAGAACTGTTTGCTGCGATTTAGAAGAACTTGGCGAAGAAAAAGTAAGAAAAATCGCTTTTAATGCAAAAAAAGCTATGATAAGAACGCTCTCCAGAGAGATAAGGAGAAAAGTAAGGGAGTATAATCTGAAGAATGTAATAGCCTGTGGAATCGGAGAGTTTCTTGTTGAAAGTAGTTGCAGTTGTTTAAAGCTCTCAAAACTTTACGGGGAGGCGTCAAAGCTTTTTCCGGCTTTTGCTATGCTCAAGCTTGTCGAAAAGCTCTGAAAAGTAAAGAATCTCGCATGAATGCTCGACATAGCATGCCTTGTTAAACGCATCTCTTAAATTCTTTCCAGCCGAGTAAATTCCGTGACCAGATGCCAAGGCTACACCAAAATCTCTTACAGCCATTGCTATTTCTTCGACATATTCTCTACTACCGAATTCTCTGTGAATAACGGGGATAGATCCAAAGTAAAGTCTTCCCTCTAGGTCAAGTGGCTTAATCTCTTTCATTTTCAGACTCAGAACAACGTTATAGACTCCATGGCAGTGAATTACCCCCCTGAAGTCCGTAAGTTCATATATTTTTGCATGTACAGCTCTGTCTCTTGAAGCCAATGGATCATCGATTGGTACGAAATCAGACGAATTTAGAGATTCGAGATTAGCTCCAGATTTTGTTATCAGAATTCTTTCATCTTTGAAACTCATGTTTCCACTTGCGCCATCTATAAGTCTTGCTTGGAAAAGCAGTCTGCCTATCTCTATTGCCTCTTTTATCATACTCTGAACAAGGCGAAATCTTTAAAAAACCTTTTCTCTACAATATTTAGTGCCCGGTTGGGCTTTTTTGGGTGAAGATATGGAGGGAAAGATCTATAAAGGAACCACAACAGTGGGTCTTGTCTGCAGGGAAGGAGTAGTGTTGGCTACCGAAAAAAGGGCCACGATGGGAAGCTTTATAGCTAGCAGAACTGCCAAGAAGATCTATCAGATAGCGGATAGGATTGCAATGACAACAGCTGGGAGTGTTGGAGATGCTCAGTTCTTAGCTAGGTTAATAAGAGTTGAAGCCAATCTATACGAGATAAGAAGGGAAAGGAAACCTTCTGTAAGGGCGATTGCTACGCTCACTTCAAACTTGTTGAACTCCTATCGTTTCTATCCATACATAGTTCAGCTGCTGATAGGGGGCATTGATGATGAGGGGGCAAAGATTTTCTCTATAGATCCTATAGGAGGAGCAATTGAGGAGAGGGATATTGTCGCGACGGGAAGTGGAAGTTTGACAGCTTACGGAGTACTTGAGGACAGGTATTCACCTGAACTTAGTGTTGGGCAAGCTGTGGAATTGGCAGTAAGGGCAATTTTCTCTGCAATGAAACGAGATTCTGCTTCGGGAGATGGAATAGACGTCGTGAGGATAACAGAAAAGGAATATTACCAGCTTAAACCTGAAGAAATAGATGAAATAATAGCCAAATTTAGAAAGTGAGATGGAACTTGATGAAATAAAGAAGAAAGTTAGGGAACTGGTTCCGAGCAACATAAGGATTAAGGACATTGAATTCGAGGGGCCGTTGTTAGTTGTATATATCCAAAATCCACAGGAGTTAGCGGGAATTGACATTGTAAAAAAACTCGCTAAAGAACTAAGAAAGCGGATAGTGATAAGACCCGATCCAAAGATTTTGAAACCCAAAAATGAGGCAAAGGAAATAATAATGAAGATAGTACCTGAAGAGGCAAAGATTTCAAGCATCGAATTCGATGAAGAGAACGGAGAAGTTATAATAGAAGCTGAAAAGCCTGGAATTGTAATCGGCCGCCAGGGGACAACTTTCAGAGAAATAATGAAAGAGACAGGCTGGAGCCCCCGTGTTGTAAGAACTCCCCCGATAAAGTCTAATGTTATAGAGAGTATTCGGACTTATCTAACCAGTGTAAAAGAAGAAAGACAAAGTGAACTGAGAAAGATAGGGGAGAGAATTCACAGAAAAATATTGCCAGATGGAAACTGGGTAAGAGTTACTTTTCTTGGGGGATGCAGGGAAGTTGGTAGAAGCTGTTATCTGCTCCAGACGAGGTATAGCAAGGTCTTAATAGACTGCGGAGTTAATGTAAGCAATATATCCGAAACTCCTTATCTCTATCTCCCCGAAGTGCAACCACTTGATTCCCTTGATGCTGTAGTGATAACCCACGCGCATTTAGACCACTGCGGTTTAGTTCCCCTTCTCTACAAGTACAACTACCGCGGTCCGATCTATGTAACACCGCCGACGAGAGATCTTATGGTACTCTTACAGCTAGATTTCATCGAAGTAGCTGGAAGAGAGAAGGAAGCAATATACAGTTCTGCAATGGTTAGAGAGGCTTTGAAGCATACGATAACACTAAACTATGGCGAAGTAACAGATATAAGTCCGGATCTCAGGCTCACCTTCTACAATGCGGGTCATATACTTGGCTCGGCTATAGCCCATTTCCATATTGGGGAAGGTCTTTACAATATTGCCTTCACGGGAGACTTTAAATTCGAGAAAACTAGGCTTTTTGATAAAACTGTGACGAACTTTCCAAGACTTGAGGCGCTTATAATGGAAGCAACATACGGAGGGGTCAACGACTTTCAGCCTTCGAGAACTGAAGCGGAGCAGAGATTGATCGAGATAATAAACCAAACTGTTGAAAATGGGGGTAAAGTTTTGATACCGACTTTTGCTGTAGGAAGAAGTCAGGAAGTCATGGTCGTTCTTGAAGAAGCGATAAGGAATAAAAAACTGAAAGAAGTTCCTATATACATAGATGGAATGATCTACGAGGCAACGGCAATTCATACAGCCTATCCAGAATATTTGAACTCCGAGCTTAGGGATATGATACTGTATAATGGAATTAATCCATTCATAAGCGACAGTTTTGTAAGAGTCGACTCTGCTGAAAAGAGGGACAGTGTGATTAACGATCCATCTCCTTGCGTGATACTTTCACCTTCCGGTATGCTCAACGGCGGACCTGTTATGGAATACTTCAAGCACCTAGCTGAGAATGAGAAAAACACTATAGTATTCGTTGGTTATCAAGCGGAAGGCACTCTTGGGAGGAAAGTTCAAAAAGGCTGGAAAGAAATACCGTTTCCCACGAATGGGAGAAGAGAAGTTATAGACGTAAAGATGAGGGTGGAAACTGTTGATGGTTTCTCGGGGCATTCTGACAGGAAACAGCTTCTAAATTATGTAAAGTTCTTGAACCCAAAACCTTCGAAAATAGTGACAGTTCACGGAGATGAAATGAAATGCGTCGAACTGGCTTCGGCTATTTACAAAACTTATAAGATCGAAACGAGAGCTCCGCTAAACATGGAAACAATCAGATTTCTTTGAAGGTTCTTTATCTGAACTAATAAGAGCCCTCAGGGCCTCCATTCTTACATCTGGCGGCAGTTCTTCGCTAATTATAACTCCTTGGAAATTTGGAAAAATCTTCAGAATTTCGTCTGCCTGAATTCTGCTTGCTATCATTTCATGAATATTTTTTGTTTTTGTGAGACAGTAGAATACTACTTCGCATTTGCACTTTAGAGCGAGTTCTATCATCACTTCTCCTTGCCAAGAGCCGAGAGTTGCGACGATTATTATTCTATTAAAATCTTCCAAGGAATCTACAAGAGATGGAATATCTGTATCTCTATCAAGCAATCTAATATCCAGTTTCAAATCTTTTGCAAAGTTTTCGAAGTCCCGTTTATCTCTACCTACTAGGACTATCAAATTCCGCATGCGTTCCTTGGCTTTGAAAAAATATAAAGGCTTCGATTTGTGGGCTGTGCTACTAAAGGGCAGTTTTCAGTTATAATGGGGACTTCGATTTTTTGGTAGCTGACGAAGCTACTCGTTGTTGTCACTTTTCAGACAGCTTCATATTCCATCCATCGTTATGTGAAGCTTGAAAATCTGTTAAAAGGAAAATTTTAAAATTAGATAGAAAAATATCATTTCATGAACGATGTGGAAAAAAAGTGTCTCTCTGCACTTCTTGGTATCCTCGAAAGCTTTTATGAGCAGATGAGATCTGGAAAAATACCCGAGATTGAGATTGCTACTAGGACGAAGTTCAACATCGAATTCAATGAAAATTCGGGAGTATGGGTTTACGGAGATAGAAAATCTTTAACTTCGGCAAAAACGGTTAAAGGTGCGCTCAAAATACTGAAGATGGCCTATGTGATAGGCTTCTTAAAAGAACAGTTGAAAGTCAATAAATCTTCAACGCTACGAGAGCTTTATTACATAACTGAGGGCTGGGGTTATGCAAAGTTCGATGATCAGGATGAAAGCGACAGATTGATCGAAGATCTGGAAATCATAACTGGCTACCAGAGAGAACACTTCCACATAAGACCTGAAGAAGATGGAGCAACAATAATAGGGCCAATAAGGATTCGGGAAGAGACAAGGAGAGGAATGAAAGAAATACACTGCCAAGACGACATTGGCGAAGGAGGATACCAGATTCCTGTGAACGTTGATAAATTGCAATTTGTAGAATGCGATGCAAAGTTCGTAATCGCGATAGAAACTGGCGGTATGAGAGACAGGCTTGTTGAAAATGGATTTGATGAAAAGTTCAGCGCAATAATAGTTCATTTGAAAGGTCAGCCTGCAAGAAGCACGAGAAGGTTGCTTAGAAGATTGAACACAGAGCTCGGCTTGCCTGTTGTTGTTTTTACAGATGGAGATCCTTGGAGCTATAGAATATTTGCGAGTATAGCTTATGGGAGTATAAAATCTGCCCATCTTTCTGAATATCTTGCCACTCCCGAAGCAAAGTTTTTGGGTGTGACACCATCCGATATTGTCCGGTATGACTTGCCGGCGGATAAACTGAACGATGAGGATATAAAGGCTCTGAATGCAATTCTATCTGATCCTAGATTTGACACCGATTTCTGGAAAAAAGAAATCAAACTGCAGCTTGAACTAAATAAAAAATCTGAACAGCAGGCTCTGGCAAAATATGGTCTAGATTACGTGACGGATGTGTATCTTCCAGAAAAACTTTCGGAAATGGGAATAATTTAGGTTAAATTTTAAAAAATTAAGCTTTATAGGAGGGTATTATCTTTTTTGCATATGTTTCCAGCACGAATTTCGGATCTGGACCCATGTTTATTAGTATGAAGTGCTTGACTCCTGCTTTTACGAATTCCTCTACTTTTTCCTCACACTCGCTCGGTGTTCCAGCAATTGTAAACTCCTCTACGACTTCGTCTGGCAAAAGTCTGCCGAACTCTTCGTAAAGTCTGATTGTTTCATCGGATACGATAATTTCAGAGTATAAATCATCTGGCATGGGAATTTCGATTCCATAAACTTCTTCAACCATTTTTGGAGAAAAGGCTATCTGGTGTTTTATTTTTTTCAATTGAGAAATCGCATCTTCATGTCTTTCGGCCATGGCAGTGTAGATGTATATTGCTGGCTCAAAATTTTCAAGTTTTCTCCCGGCTTTTTCCGCTGATTCTTTTATCTCACTTAAATGCTTTTTGTAAATCTTTGGACCCTGTGAAACCGGTATCCAGCCATCTGCAATCTTTCCGGTAATTTCTCTTGTTTTTCTACCATTTGCAGCGATATAAATTGGAATTGGATTTCTTTTCGGCTTTACCTGAAGAAATGCTTTTTTTAGCTTCCAGAACTTTCCCTCGAAGTCCAAACTTTCTTTCTGCCACAGGTATCGGATTATTTTTGTGAATTCCACCATTCTCTCTACTGGCCTATTCCAATCTATCCCGAACTGTTCAACGTTCATAGCCTCACCAGCTCCTAGGCCTATAATGAGTCTACCGCTCGAAATTTGATCAATGGTTGCAGTCAGCTGCGCAAAAACTGCCGGGTGAATTCTGTGCGGATCAGAGACGCATGTCCCTATTTCGATTCTCTCTGTTTGTGATGCTATTACACTCAAAATCGGCCATGGATTGGGCACTGTACCGGTTGGTATCATAAGCAGATGGTCTGCGGCCCAAATAGAATCAAAACCTGCTTTTTCAGTTCTTACCCCAACTTTTATGAGAGAATCAACGGTTGCAACTGGAATTGGCAGAAGTTGGCCGAACTTTACCATTTTCTCACCTAGATTCTTGAAGCCAGATATACTGCTTCGTAAACAGCATCTCTTATCTTTCTAGGCTTCACACAGTCTCCAATTTTGTAAGTCGGGACTCCAAAATCTAGCTCAAGCTTTCTGGGTCTCATTCCGGTTGCCAAAACAATGCTATCACAAGCTATCTCTAGCTCTTTCCCCTCACTTTTTCCAATCACTTTTCCGTCCTCGATTCTTTCGGTAATGAAATTGCATATCCATTTGACATTTTTGTTTTTCAATTCCCTAATCAGAGCAAAAGCGTAGTTTCTTTCCAAATCAGAAGCTATTGATGGCAAAATTTCCAGAATAGTAACGTCTCTGCCTTTGTAGGCCAAGTAAAGTGCAGTCTCGCAGCCTATTCTTCCTCCGCCCAATATAACAACTCTCTGCCCGACTTCGGCTTTTCCTGTAAGTACGTCTACAGCTTTAACTGCCCTCTCAACCCCCGGAATTGCCGGAACATCCTGTTCCGCACCTATTGCAACAACCACGAGGTCTGGCTTGATCTGTGATATTTCTCTCTCTATGTTTTTACAGTCAAGGATAACCTTAACATCCTTAACCTGTCTTTTCAGCCACTCAAAATACTTCTTTAGATCTGATTTGAATTCTGGGATTGAAGCCGGAATCAAATTCCCGCCGAGCTCGGAATTCTTCTCTAAGATAACAACTTCATGTCCTCTCAACCTTGCAACTCTCGCAAATTCTAGACCAGCAACTCCACCGCCAATAACAGCAATTTTCTTCTTTTCTTCAGCTTTTTTGATTTCTATATCTGGATTCAGAGAACACTTTGCTTCAAACTGCCTTAAGCTAAAGAGTCTGTCGATGCAGTCATTGCATCTCGTGCATGGACGGATTTCATCGATTTTTCCATTTTTTATCTTAATCACAAATTCTGGATCTGCGAGCAAAGCTCTTCCAAGTGCTATAAAGTCCGCTTTTCCGTCCTCGATTATCTTTATCGCCATTTCGGCCGATATCCCACCTACGGCTATCACGGGAATTTTTACTGCGGATTTAACCCTAAAAGCTCCATCGAGCAATATACCTCTTTTAACCAACATCGGAGTTATCGCAAAACTGCCGCTTACATGCAGGCAGTCTACTCCGGCTTTTTCTAGCTCCAAGGCAAATCTTAAAATTTCTTCATCCGAAACGCCGCCATAGGAGGGATAGGAGCCATCCATCCTGAATATCATGGGAATTCCAACTTTTTTAACAGCCTCAACTACTTCGAGTGCAAATCTTATCCTGTTCTCAAAACTGCCACCGTATTCATCACTTCTCTTATTTGTATTTGGGGACAAAAATTGACTGAAAAGCCAGCCATGAGCGCCGTTTATTTCTAATAGGTCAAAGCCGCTATCTTTAGCTCTTCCAGCAGCTTCGGCAAACATCTCTATTATTTTCTTTATTTCCTCCTTTGTCAACTCTCTTGCAGCTACCTTAAAGCTGTGCCTACCGTGCATGAACATTGTGTACTCTACTTTCGACGGAGCGATGGGCTCATTTCCCTCTATTTTCGGACTTGCGCATCCTCCCGGATGTAGGAGTTGGATTCCAGCAATCGCCCCGTTTAGCTTAATCTCTTCAGCAAGCTCGTTAAGCCCTATGCAAAACTTATCAGAATAAATCGCCAGTCCCCCATGCAAATCCCTTCCCCTCTTATCAACGCATGCCCCCTCAACGATGATGAGTCCGACACCGTTTTTTGCGAATTTTTTATAGTGTTCAATCATTTTTTCTGTAACATATCCCTCTCTTGCCATGTTCAAGGCCATTGCGGGCATGACGATTCTGTTGGGGATTTCCAAATTCGCAATTTTTCCGGGTTGCAAAATCTTCATGAACTTGATTTAACTTTCTGAAATTTAAATCTTTTTGGTGAGAGAAAGATTGAAATATCGAGAGAAAAATGATTTTTGAAAGCGGGGTGGGGTAGTCAGGTAATCCCGGCGGGCTCATAACCCGCAGATCCGTGGTTCAAATCCACGCCCCGCTATCTGCGACGTTTACACCCTACTCTGCTTAAGCGCAATGTTTTTAAGCAAAAAGTCAAATATATATCAAACCCGCCTTAGCTCAGCCTGGTAGAGCGCGGGACTGTAGTTTGCGCCTCCGCGCAAGCGGAGATCCCGGTGTCCCCGGTTCAAATCCGGGAGGCGGGACTTTTATATTTTTATTTAGAATTTTAAATTCAGGATCGATTTTAGCGTCACGGATTAGGATATTGCTTGAATCGTTTCTTAGAATCGTTTGGCATTTAAATTTTGATTCCATAAAAATACGTAAAGGAAATCGTACCCATGAGAATTGGTGAGTAATTTACAACTGAAAGTCTCGCCCTTCAGAGCAAGAGGGTTCAGGGCAGATAACACATCTTTTGTGAGATAAAATCAGAAAAGGTGAGAAAAGAAAGAA
>CAYXCK010000013.1:0-24981 GCA_964463575.1 uncultured archaeon | reverse complement strand
CATGGAACGTGTTTAAATCTCTCGAAAATTGCTGTTGCAACGCCCAAGAAAGGTACAATACCGTGAACTCTTCCTCTCACTAACTCAGCTATCCAGAATTTCACGAGCTCCCTTATCCCTCTATTGTAATTTTCAACCCATTTCTCGAAATCCCTCCAAATTCCTTCATTGCTCCAGACTGCATCTATTTGCCAGTGAACATGGGTAAACTTTTTTAATGAAAGAATGCTCATCACATCCTCGTAGATATCAGTCTCTTGACTCGCAGTCATTCTCGCAATTAATTCGCCCTTAAATTTCAATTTTCTCACGTTTTCGATAACTTTATCATAGTTTCCTCTATAGAAGTCGTGGACTTCCTTTCTACCATCTAGGGATACAAGTATTGTAGAGAACTTGTTGAGAAGGTCATCTTCAACTTTTTCTAGAAGCAGACCGTTTGTTTGGAGTATATAGTGCTCGGCTTTGATTTTACATACGATTTCTTTCATCTTTTCAATTTCTAGTAACGGTTCGCCACCATAAAAGGCTATGGAAGTCGATTGATCTTTTTCTAGAAATTTTGCTAGATCCTCAATCTTATATTGAATTTTAACTGGCATCAAGTCATCTTCGAAGGCACCACAATACTTGCAATTTGAGTTACACTTGGTCGTGAGAATCAGAATATAAAGCATTTAAACCTCACCGTTTTTAGATGCGCCGATTTCTTTTTATCGATTTCGAACTGAAAAAAATAGCTGTAAAGTAGGGTTTAGTTCACTAAATTAGGTCAAGAAGGACTGTCTCTCCATTTACAACCTGTTTCTCCTCCAGCGACAATTCTTTCACTATTTCGCCGCTTTTGAGGGTGTAAGGGGTGATAGGTTTGACCTCGTAGCTTGAATTATGCGAATAAGGCAGAATCACTTTATATTCTCCGTTTTCGACCTTAACTTTCTGGTAGTATTCAAATATTCTTCCCTGGTTTGTTTTTATTTTTGCACTTACTTCCAAGAACTCAGAGTTGGCCTTTCCTTTTACCACTGCGCCTTTTACCCTTTCGAATATCTTAACATAACCAGTTGCATTCAGGTCAACAGGGAGGCCGAGCTCTCTCTGATAAAGTATTTGATAAGCGAGCTTTATGAATATTTCATTTGCATAAAGACTTGGTGGAACTCCAAACCTTGCTCTTTGAATGGTCTCATAGATTGCTATATCCAGCGGGCTCATTTGTCCAGTATACGTCTGGTAAATTTTCCACTCGTCGCTAGGTTCACTCTCATAGACAAGCCTATAATGTTGTAATCCAGAACCGTCGAAGATATGAAATCTTGCTTCCATTGTTTCGTAATAAAGCTTGCTTGGAACTCTCGATAGTCCGATGCTACCTGGAGGGACATCGTTTCCAATGCCGAGCCTTCCCTGCTGTGTTAGGTATAACACACCATCATAATACTTGTATGCTAGCGGCAGATCCCCTTCCGCCCACGTTGCCATTGCGTAGAACTTTCCAGTGGCCATTTCTATATCACTTACCACGTATCTGACATTTAGAGACTGGGCAATTTTTTCAGCATAGCTTTCATTTCTTCCAACAAAAAAAGGAGCGGCTCCGGGAATATCATCATAGAAATTCCCGATTCCTTGCTGGAATGGATTCGCTATTGCCATTCTTTTTCCGATTGCTAGAATCCAGTGCCCATAATCCCACCAGCTTATAACACCGTAAGTTTCAAATGGATAATTATACCTCTCGTTCGGGTTTCCGGGAGCATAAATCTGGTAATAGTAGTTTTCATAACCATTATCCGGCGTATTTTCTTTTAGCCAGACCATGGCATCGTACCACTGTTTATTTATAGCTCCAACACCGCGGCTTTGTGCTTCTGCAAGAGAATAAGTCGGATACACAAGAATGAAAACCAGAAAGATCGCCAAGATTACTCTTAACATGCTGATTTTTCTCTCTCCTGAAATCAGTCTGTATACATGCATAACTTCTAAGATTTTATCAATTGCAAATCCAGCAAACGTTGCAGAAACAGCTGCAAAGTAGTATGCAAATCTATTCTGTCCGGCAAGTGCAATTAGCAACGCAATTGCCCAAAGAAGCATTGTAAATTCGCATAAATCTTTTCTCTTGTAAACTCTGAACATAAGATAAACGATTGCTGGGATCGCAAAGAAAAAGGTCATACCGAAGTGATAGTAAGCCGGTGCAAGTGTAAAGTCACCGTATTGGATAAAGAAGGGTTGAACTTCTCCAACGGTTAGCATCCCGCCCCTTGGCTGAAGATAGCCTGTTACAGTTCCAATTGTAATGGAGAACTGAGGAAAGAGAGTGGAAATAACAATTAAGCCAACTACTGCGAGTAGTAGTAGTGAGTTCTCCTTTCCTATCTTAACGTACTTAGCTATTTTTTCAAATTTTGAATCAAACTGCCATAAAAACGCTGTTGCGATTGCATAGAAAATTAACATAGATAGCTGCATTGGTGAGTACAGGGCTGGACTGCTTGGTCCTTTAAAAGCAAATGGTAAGAAGATGATGGCTGAAACTACAAAATAAATAACTGTAAGCTTGTAAGTGCTTGGAGAAATTTTTATTCTAAATAAGAGCGCTAAAAATATTGCAGAAAGTATAAACAGTCCAAATGTAAATCCAGCCGCCCAATTGAGAATGTACATTCCAAAGCTCAATCCGCCGAGAACAGCCAAGGCCAATCCTTTTTTATTGAATTCCGACTTTGCTATTAAAGTGAAGAAAGCTATAGATAGACACATCCAGAAAACTTCCCAAACATGATGATCGTTGAAGCTCAGCATGCTTCTGTGGAGAAACTGGCCTGGAATAACAGATATAAGAATTGCTGATATTATCGCTGCTCTTTTTCCAAATGTATTTCTTACTAGGAAGAATATCGCAAATATTGTTAGAATACCGCCTATTGCAGGAATGAAAACAAGAACACTTCTCAGAGCTTCGCCGGAAGTTGCGTTGCTCAAGATTGCCAATATAGCACTGAAATAAACTAGGAAGGGGCCAAAGTGTGTGTATGTGCCAAATGGATATTGGGTCATTGGATCAAACCAGATTCTTTCTGGAAAGTTCCGAATGCAATTTTCAATTAGCCTGTAGTAGTACCAAGGATCGTTCTCGCTTAGTCTAACTGTAAACGTGAAGACACTATCCCAAGGATTGAGAATCCTTATTTTGACCGAGACCACCACCGAAATTAGTAGTAAGAGAATGTACAGAGCTTCTCTAAAGCGCATACAAAGAGCATCTCGTGCAATTTATAAGGATTTTGAGCCAAGTAGAGATCTTTATTAAACAATATTCAATCCCTACAGCTTATGTTCATTTTTGGGGAAAATCGAATTTACAGAGCACGAATTAATTTTCCAGTTTCCATTGGATAGATTATAAAAAGCTCTAAGTTAAAGTGGGGCTTTCAGCGTTTATCCCAGAGCTGGGAGTTTTTCTATTCTAATAGCAAAAAAGTTTAAAAATTTTACCAAATATTATCTTCATGGAGTTTGAAGCAGAAATAATTGCAGAAAAACCCTCCCTTAAGAACCCAATACTCATAACCAGTTTTCCGGGTATTGGACTGGTAGGAACAATAGCGACGGCGTACTTCATAAATGAGCTTAAATTAGAAAATCTCGGAATACTTGACTCGAAACTTCTGCCTCCTATTGCATCGCTTTATGAAGGAGTAGTCTTACCCCCTATAAGGATCTATGAATCAAAAGAGCTTAACTTCTTGCTTATCCATTCAGATATACCCATAATGCCTCAAATAGCATACGGAATAAGCAAGGTAATAGTAAAATGGGCGATAGATGTGAAGGCTAGAAGAGTTTATTCTTTAGCCGGAATTGCGACTTTCGAGGATAAGAAAAGAGTTTTTGGAGCTGTTACGCAAAAAGAACTGATAAATGAAATCAAAGATCATGTGGAAATATTCAGAACTGGGACCATATCTGGAATCGCTGGGAGTATTTTAAACGAGTGTGTAGCAACCAAGTTTCCGGGCATAGCTTTATTAGGAGAGACACCCGGATTCAATCCAGATCCAAGAGCTGCTGCCAAAGTAATAGATGCGATGAACAAGATATTTGGCTGGAAAATAAGCATTGACAAACTATTGCAGGAGGCTGAGTTCATAGAGGCCCAGATGCAAAAGCTTGCTGAACAAGCCGTTCAGGAAGTGAAGAGGGAAGAGCTTCCGATGTATGGGTGAAAAATATGAAATGTTATGTGTTCAGCGGCATTGCAAAGCTCATTATTGAGGATATAATAAGGAGGAATATAAGGACAATTGAACTTAGAAGTGCCCACAACGTTGCGACTGCCCTCAAAGTCGCCTTGGGAGATTGTGTCTTCCTGACCCATTCAAAGGTCAGGGATCTTGAAAGGGGTGTAATTGGATTGATAGCTGAGGTGAGAGGGAAAGAAGTCGTTCATCAATCCATCTTCTATTCTTCCCCGCATTACGTTGAGGAGAGCGAATTTGCAGTTGTTAGACTGAAATTAAATCCAAAAGGTGTCGGAAGGATAATACAATTGAAAACGGGGGACATCTTAGATGCGATAGAAGCGGAGGTAGTGGAGGTAACACATTTCAGCGCTTGGTGAAATAGGAGTATGCTAGAGAATTTCGAAGGGTGCATTCTTGGTCTCGCAATAGGTGACGCATTGGGAATGCCTCTCGAAGGGATGAGCAGAGAGGAAATAAAGAGAAGATATGGGGAAGTCAGGGACTTTCTACCATCTCCCTACGGCGATTTAAAGGCTGGAGAATGGACAGATGATACAGAGATGACCCTCCTGTTAGCCGAATCGATAATAGAAACCACTTATTTTGATCCGGAAAATTTTGCTGAAAAGCTGAAAAAATGGTTTTACCTAAGCAAGAGAATAGGTCCGACCTCAAGATTGGCGATAATGAGACTGTTAAGGGGAGCAAAATGGTACGAGTCGGGAATAGAGTCAGACACATGTGGATCGGCAATCAGGGTTGCACCTATAGGTCTTGTTTATAATTTTAACTTTAATCTTGTTGAAAGATATGCCGAAATTTCCTCTAGAGTAACTCACACAGGTCCTGCGGCGATTGCTTCAGCGATAGCAGTAGCGATAGCAGTTGCATGCAAAATCCTCGACTTCAGCAACGAAGAAATGCTTTCAGAAGTAGTTGAAAGAGTAGAAGAATATGACAGCCTTTTAGCTGATAAAATAAATCTAGCATTCAAAATGAAAGACAGAGATTTAGATTATGCAGTCGAAAAACTGGGAAATACAATTTCAGCACTTGACGTCGTTCCAATGGCTTTTTATTGCGTCTTTTCTGAGACAGATTTTGAAAAAGCTGTTCTAAAAGCCATCAATGCTGGTGGAGATACAGATTCAATTGGAGCTATATGCGGAGCGATAAAGGGTGTAGAGGGGATTTCCAGTAGATTTCTAGAAAAACTGAAAGATGTGGAAGTTTTAAAAGACACGGCAAGAAGACTGTATGATCTGCACGTGAGTATAGCAAAGATAATCTAGCAGAACAAAACTAGAACATGGTCAGAATAGGCATATTCGGATCCCATTCTGCAAAAGAGATAGGTGCTTCCGCCAAAGCTTGGGGATTTGAAACTGTAATAGTGGTCCAAAAAGGGAGAGATAAGCTTTACACGAAATACAATAGACATCTATACGATCACGTGATTGTGCTTAACTCGTTCAAGGAAATTTTAAACGAAGAAGTCCAACAAAGGCTGTTAGATCTGGATGTTATCTTCATTCCGAACAGAAGCTTTGCGGTATACGTTGGCTATGACGGGATTGAAAAGAAGTTCGAAGTTCCAATTTACGGAAACAGATTTCTTCTTAAAGCTGAAGAGAGGAATGTGGAAAGAAACCAGTATTATCTACTGGAAAAAGCTGGTATAAGAATTCCAAAAGAATTCAAGTCACCTGAGGAAATAGATAGACTCTGCATCGTCAAAGTTCAGCAGGCAAAAAACCCACTAGAAAGGGCATTCTTTTATGCAGTTTCGCCTGAAGACTATTATAGACAAGCAGAAAGGCTGATAAGGGATGGAGTGATAACAGAAGAAGGATTAAAAAACGCGAGAATTGAAGAATTTGTTCTTGGAGCGAGATTTAATGCGAATTTTCACTGTTACGCTTTGAAAGACATTTTTGGTGACTTTGATTTCGTCGGCTTTAGCGATCGAAGGCAGGTAAATCTCCAAGGCTTCTTAAATCTTCCAGCAAGAGAGCAGCTGAAGATAGATGTTCCAATAAAAAATGAAGAGATTGGTCATTTCGGAGTTACAATGAGAGAGAGCAAGCAAGAGATGGTTTACGATTATGCCGAGAAACTAATAAGGGTATGTGAAAGGGAGTATCCTCCAGGGATAATAGGAATGTTTGGCTTGCAGGGAGCGATGGCTTACTCACCAAACGAAGAGCTGGAGTTCGTCGTCTTTGACGTATCTTTCAGAGTACCTGGGGATCCAGCAATCGGCCCCACCTCTCCAGAAATGAGGATCCTCTCAATAAAGCATCGCATTCGAATAGAAGATCCTCTGGATTTAACAATGATGGAAATAAAAAAAGCGGAAGAGCTGGGAAGACTAGAGGAAATAACAACTTAGGTCCTAAGAAGATCTAACCCATCTTCTGTTAACTTTAGCTTTCCCTCCTCCTCTTTCACAAACCCCTCTCTAATTAACCAGTCAAGGTTGAATTTTAACTGAAATTCGGTTAAATTTAACTCCTTTTTCAGTTCCTCTAAAGTCTTTCCTTGCGTTCCAATTGCTGTCACTATCTCTCTTCTTATGGGACTCATCGAAGCCTTGAAAAGCTTCTCATGATGTTCTCTATCCCTTACTCTCTCAGACATGATTTAAAGGTGACGAAAATATATTTAATGCTTTCGCGGAATTTTTAATTTTTCAAATTCGCAAATTAAAGTTGGTTAAAAGATGGCTCTATCTCTCTATTCTCAGGTGAATGCTCGAAACTTTTACGGTCTCTGGTTCTTCTATCTTTAGAATTTCTTCCAAACTTTCTTTGTCTAAGTCTAATATCAACTGAACTATATTCGCAACCGCAATTCTGAACTGCTCGTAGTATATTTTTTTGTTTTTCTTCAGGTATTCAACTAGAGGACATACTTCTTCTTTTTTGATATAGATCTCCAAAACTTCTCCCTTTAGATCAAAAGTAAATGGTCCCGCAACGCATGTTTCTGGTTTGTAGTCGTGAATTCTGCACTTTCCATTCTCAAAGAAGATGCAGAAGCCATCTGCTTTTGTTTTTGGATGCGCATATCTTCCAAATGCTATTTCTTCTGTTTTAACACCTTTTTTCAGCAGAATCTCAATCCTTTTTCTAGAAAGAGGGGGATTTGCATCTTTGCAGCATTTTCCACTGCATTTGAAGCATATCTCAGAGAAATCAGTCATTTAAACACCTCATTTTTTTCAGTGCACCTCGAAAGAAGATCACAGATTTTAATTATTTCTTCTCTCGAAAATTCCTTGATTTTTCCTATAATTTTTTCCCCTAAACTTCCCTCCTCGATTCTATCTTTAATAATTCTTAAATATTTTCTCTCTTCTTTTTCAGCGTTTTTTTCGGCTTTTTTTAAAAGTTCCCTCAATTCTGATTTCAGTTCTTTTGTTCCGTGAATCATAGCACTGTCCAATCTTTTTTTCAACTCCTGATCGCCTAGTTCATCTAAATCTGATCTTAAGAGAGAGACTACAAAGGAAGTCAAAGCGACATCGCTTTTTATGCATTCCTGCTCATCCATTGCTTTTATTTCCAAACAATTCCTTGTAAATCTAAAAATTACCCCTCTCGAGTTTACCCATTCCCTGCAAAGAACCTCAGCGTTTACTTTTTTCAGTTCGCTGTATACTCCTCCAAGAATTTCTCTTTTGTACTCCCCAATACTGCTAATCTTTTCTGGAATCACGTCGTTGCATATTGATGGAATTTTAATTTGATTTATTCTATAAAAATAGATTCTTGAACCTACGTACAACGGCTTCCCCTCGCAAATGGGTGATGAAGAAGAAATTGCGACAAGGTATGGGATCAGAATCCTAAGCTTGTTGTGAATTTCTATGGCTTCTTTTTCATTTTTATAGGACAAGTTGAGCTGGAAGCTCTGTATGTTCACCCATCCATGCTGTTTTATGTTAAATATCCTATCATAGGCTTCGTAGATCTTTCTGTCTCTGTGATCCCATACCTTTGCTTCTTCCGGTTTAAGCAAGGGGTGCATCCCAAGACCCAGAAGTCTGTACCCATCCAGATAACTCATCAGCTCCAAAAATCCTTCTTGCATTTTTTCTTCAAACTCTTCTAAACTGTAATATGGTCTCTCCGGTTTTAGCTCTATCACATGTTTTTGCAATTCCTTCCCAACTACAACCCCGCATTCGAGCTTAGCCTCGTTGGCAACTCTACCTCTTATTTTCTTTATTATAAGATCTGAGATCGGCAAAGGTACGAAGTTTTCATCATTTATTGAAAACTCGTGCTCAGGGCCTATCATTCGACCAAGGCCAAGATTATCTTCTCGTATATGTCTCTATCCTTGGCATCTTCCAATCCATGCATTATTGTAGGGTTGTCGTTTACTTCAATTACCAAGAATTCTTTTCCGTACTGTTTTGCGTCAATACCATATAAGCCATTGCCGACACTTTTAGCAGCCTTTAGGGCTAATTTTTTAAGTTTTTTAGGTAAATTATCCCTGCTCACAGCTCTTACTTCTCCCCAAACAACTTTGTTGTCAACAATGTCACGAATTCTCCATCCACCCTTTGGAAGTAAATACTTGCAGGCGTAAATTATTTCATTCCTTAACACACCGATTCTCCAGTCAAAGCTTGATGGTACAAACTCCTGAAGCAGGATGGCTTTGTTTCTTCTCAAAAATCTCCTTATAATTGCTAAAAGTTCCTGGAAATTGTTCGCTTTTTCAACATAAAGCGAAAATCTTGAATTTGGAGCTTTAACTACAATCGGAAACCCTATTTCTTTCAAGATCATTTCAAGATCTTCGAAGTTCCCGTAAAATGGGAAAGTTCTTGGAATAGGGACTTCGTTCTTTTTGAGTCTATGGTAGAGAGCAACTTTGTCCGAACAGATTCTGATACTCTCCGAATCATCTATCACCCTTTTTCCCCTTTCTTCCGCAATTCTTGAAACTACATAGGAAGTGAATAAAGGATCCGTAATCGCTCTGATAAATACAGAGTCGAACTCATCCATTTTATTTACTATATCTTTTCCTACGACTTCAAAACTATGTCCCATGCTCTCTGCTGTGGCTTCGAATATTTTCAGGGCTTCAACTTCTTCCTTATACTTAAAATTATAGGTTTCTACGAAGCACCCAATTTTCATAAGCCTTAATTGCAAATTCCAAGTCTATTTCTTCTTTACTAAGAGGCATAAAATAGAACGGCCTTAGCTTTCCGTCAAGACGCTCAACAAATATTTTTCCCAGAGGAACTCTAAAAAGTTCAAAAATTTTTCTAGCAATAGTGTTCTCTTCTTCATCGCCGTCTCTCGCCCTTGAGATATGTAATACTATTTCCTCAACTTTCCCTTTAATTTCTACATGCACAACTGGGTAATGGTAGTCCATACTAAGACTTTTGAAAAACTTGTAGTATTGAGATTCAGTTCTTGCGATCTTCATCGAGTTCTTTGAGAACGGATTCAGTGGAAGCATAACAATTCTCTCTGGTCTTGGTCTGGGGATAACTTCAAAATCTGGAACCTCTAACCCTGCTTTTCTTATCCTTTCTATGAATAAGGGGGCTCTGTAAATGTCCAAAGCGTTCTTCACAGACGGGATAACGGGGCAATTGTTTTCTTCAGCGTGAAGAGAGACGTAATAACCTTTTGTGTGAAACCTATAATCTCCAAGAAGATTTAAAACTGTGTCTTTGAATTTATTTTTTTTCAAAAATCGGTCCGGAGGTTCTAAGCTACTGTCCTCCCCCTCCTCGGCTACTATTATCATATCGGTCTTTTTGTTATTTCGCGACTATATATGCTTTTCCGAGATTTTTCTCTTGGAACGCATATACTTCTCAAACTTGAGATCCGCTCTTAATAAGGCTTTTCAGCGTTGAAAAGTTTAAGGCTATTAAGCCAAAGATTATATTTGTATGGTATGTGATAAACCTCCAAATTGCAATTAATGAACCAAGAAGGCTACTCGGGACGAAATTAGAATAAAGATAAGCCATTGTCGTCTCAACTATCCCGCTGCTACCAGGGGTTATCGGAAGAAGCGAGACTATCACTATAATCAGCTGGGAAGTGTATGAAAGTAAGAATTCTGGATCGCTTTTCATCGAGATGAGAATTAAAGACGGAATCATGAATCCAATGCTCCACATGAAGGCAGTTAAAGAGAAGAGGTAAAGCAGTTTAATGGGATTCGAAATGAGCTGGAGGGTTCCCACTCTAAAATTCTTAAGTTCTCCTTCTATTTTCACTTCTATGTTTTTCTTTCGTATTATCTTGGCTAAGACTTTTGAAAATCGTTTTATGTTTTCTTCTTTTTTTAGAATCAAGTAGAGAATGTATACAAAAATAAAGAGCAGTAAAATAAAAATCATGGCAATTTCAAATCCCAAAGCCATTGAAAACTCTGTTAATGCTAAAAAGAGAAGTAAGGCCATTGAAAAGAAAATAGAATCAAGTACCCTTTCTGTTAGGACTATCAGAGTACTTGAACCTAACGGTACTCCATTATCCGAAATCATTTTTATTCTTAGCGGTTCTCCGCCAGCTGAAGAAGGGGTAATTGCCGCTAGAAACATGCTGGAAAGTGTAGTTCGCAGAGAAAAGAGATATGAGATTCTATAGCCCATATAAAGGGAGATTCTTCTTAGTCTAATGGCCCAAAAAATCCAGAAAAAAACTTGGAATAGAAATGCTAGGATCAAGTATAGGGGGTTCAGTTGTCTGAGAGTTTCCCAAGTAACGTTTGTCTCCGTAAGCTTGAAAATAACAGATGTTGTAAGTACACTAATCGCTATTCCTAAAAAAGCGCTCTTCCATCTCATGCTAAACCCTGCCAGATACTATTACCACGAGTTTTTTCCAGAATTTGTAAGGACCCATTTCAACAAAATCTATATCCTTCAATCCCGCCTTTTTGAACCATTCAATGCACTGCTCGGTTGAAGGAAAGAGCATTATTTTCTCTGCAAACTTTCTTACGATTGGGTTATCTGGTCTTCTTGGAGCCAAAATTACTACTTTTCCACCTTTTTTTGTAACCCTTGCCATTTCTTCGATGCCCTTAGTCGGGTTTGGCCAATATTCTATGCTTCCAGCGGAAATTGTGGAATCGAAAGTTCTATCTCTGAACGGTAAATTTTCTGCATCTCCGATGATGAAATTTGCTTTCAATCTTTTTCTTGCTTTCTCTATCTGTTCCGGAGTTATATCTACACAAAATATTCTTTCCTCTGAAACTAATTTTGCTATTTCTTCAGTTGTATAACCGGTGCCTGAACCAACTTCCAAGACTAGGCTATTCCCATCTATTTCCGCTATCTCGACTACCTTCTTTCGCATCTCTGTTGAATAAAAGACTGGATTGACGTAGTCGTATATTAGTGAGAAATATTTGTAAAAGTTCCTAGCTCTCTTTTTATCATCAAGAAGAGGCATCTTTCTTTAGAATTTCTTCCAAAGGGACCTTACCATGCTTCACAATTTTCATGTTTACCTGAACTATGTCTTTCGAGATGGCTCTTCCGCGTACGATCTTCCTTTTTCTTAATCCCCTCTCTTTTGGTTTGAAACCCACACCTCCTGACAGAAGTATTTTCTTTCTAACGGCTCCAGGGATATCTGGTCTCATCGGAAAGCCATCTTTGTCGGAACCTCCAGTGATCTGCAGTTCGTAGTCTGGGGGTAGATCGACAATAGTCCCGCTCACTGTATCGCCTATTTGCTTCCCAATTAATCTGTTTGCATTTGCTCCAGTTATAGTCTTCTGATATGCTTTTCCCGTTTTTGGATCCGAGATTACCACTCTAAACTCCATGCAAATGCCTTTTTCGAAATGTTTATAAGCATTGCTACTGAATGATACTATGGTGATGATTGAAAAAATGCTGTTTCCAACAGATTTCTCCAGTTACAGCCTGATTATAACCGAGTTTCTTGAAGACCTAAAAAAGGCAGGCTTAAAAGAGATAGGAATTCTATTCGTTGTAAATACAGAAAAATTGAGCACAGTTAGCGGCGGTTTTGATCCAATGAAGTATGTGGAAATTGAAGAAAGAAGAGCCGATGAAGAAATGCCAAAACTTGTTGAGATAATTGAGAAATTCGGACTGAAGACAAGTGTCATAAAACCTTATCCTTCTGGTGATCCAGTGAGAGAGATCGTAAAAGCTTCAAAAAACTACGACTTTATAGCAATTGGTGCAAGGGGAAGAGGATTATTGAAAGAGATATTGCTTGGAAGCGTATCCGAGGGAGTAGTCAGAAAGTCAGAGATTCCGGTTTTTGTTTTTAAGTCTAAGACCGAAATATCAGAATTTGGAGTCAAATGCTATAAACCCTGTGAGTTTCTTTTCAGCAAAATATTGGTCGCCTATGATTTCTCAGCCTATTCTCGCAAAGCTTTGAAATATGCCAGCGAAATAGCCAAAAGAACCGGAGGAGAAATTATCTTGCTTCATGTTTATGAGGATGAGAAAAAAGATTTAAGAACAATAGCCGACGAATTAAGAACCGAGGAGATAAAAGTGACGGAAATAGAAGCTTACGGTTCACCAGCAAAGGTAATACTCTCAAAACAGACTGAAATGGGTGCAACTACGATATTCATAGGTTCGAGAGGATTAAGCCTTTCAAAAACCATAGCAGTAGGGAGTGTTTCAGATCCAGTAGTTAGAATGAGCGAAGTCCCGGTCTTCGTTTCGAAGGGAGTTTTATGAAGCTTAGGGGGAGGGCTTGGAAATTTGGGGATAATATTTCCACGGATCACATAGTTCCCGGTAGATATTATCATCTAAGGAGCAACATGCCAGAACTTTCGAAACACATAATGGAAGATGCGGATCCAGATTTCATGAAAAAATTCAAGATCGGAGATTTCATAGTGGCAGGTAGGAACTTCGGGATGGGGAGTAGCAGAGAGCATGCACCTCTCGCTCTGAAAATTGCAGGCGTAGGTGCTGTTATGGCAAAATCCTTTGCGAGGATTTTCTACAGAAACGCTATAAACGTTGGACTACCTCTTTTGATTGCAGATACTGATAGAATAGAAAATGGAGAGGAGATTGAAGTTGAACCCGAAAAAGGCCTTATACTTACGGAAAGAGGAATTATAGAGGCAAAACCATTGCCAAGTTTCATGCTATCCATCCTAACCGAAGGGGGGCTCGTGAACTACATTAAGAAATATGGAGATCTGAATTTTTAAATTAAAGCTGAGAACCGGTTGAATTTTTCAATTCAAAAATATCAATATGGATTCCCTTCAAGAAGACTTTTTATACGATCTGTTGTCGCTCTCATAACTTTTGCAATGACAACTTTAAGTCTCTCGTCCATTTTTCTGATTTCTAATTCTCTGAAGTTTATTCCTAAAAGTTTCATGTGTAATTTAAATGCCTCATAAGTTTCTTTACTTGAAAAAACTAGTTCGCTGATTTCAAGAACTTCCTCTCCCTTTCTTACTCTTTCTATGCTTTCAACCGATTTGAGTACAGCTTTTCCAATTTGTAGCGCCCTATCGTCACCATTTCCAAATTCAAAGGCTTGAAAAGCCTCTCTTATTATCCTTGCTAACATGAAATCTCTCGCGTATTCTTCAAAATACTTAAAAGCATACGCCAAATCGTTACAATTGGCAAAGCTGGTGGTGTACTTCAAAGGTTCAATCTTCATTTCAGGTTCTTTGAACACGACTCCCTCTCTTTTTCTCTTATTTAGATCCAATATAACTTTCTTTATCTCCTCGACTTCATCTGTTCGACAAACTTTGAGAATTTCTACAGTTTTCAGGCCAAATTTTTTTGCGATCTTAACCTTATCGTGAATGCTAACTGGTAAATTGCTTTTACAGTCTCTAATATCGAAGAGAAAAAATTCTAGCCCCTCAATACCGTACTGATCAGCAACATAAGGCGAAGCTTTTCCTACAGCCTCACAGCAAAGCATCAGATTTGGATATTCACTAAAGATGGCATCATTAATTCTCTCTCTGGCTTTTTCAGTAGTATATGGGCAAATCAAACCTCCACGTGTTATCGCGTAGATTCTGCTTCCAATCTTGACAATTCTGACGTTATATCCATTCATTTTTTCTTCCAAGACAATTTCTCTGTCTCCAAAATGTCTCTTAAGTCCAGTTTCGATGAAGAGAATTCTCCTTATTTTTGGAAAACCTCTTACAACTTTAAGTCCGTCAGTTCCCTTTATTATTACAGTCCCTTCCTCGTAAGGTCCAAATTTCTTTTCTAGTCTATAGGCATCTACTATATCGTCAAAAATTTTGGATTTTACGAATGCTTTTTTCAAAACCCCTCTTTCCTCAAGCCTTTGAGCGGAATGCTTTGAGAGATTAAGGGCTTCTGCAACAAAATTCATGAGCTCTCGTAAAGAAACTTTACAAGATCTCTCTCTGTTATTATGCCTTCAAGTCTTCCACCTTCGACGATCAAAGCAACTCCATAGCCTCTTTCCAACATGAGTGTCACAATCTGGGAAACGAGAACGTCTTTCGGGAACATCAGAATTTCTCGATGCATGTTTATTTCGGAATTTCCTAAGATGGCCGAAACAGGTTTATTAATTGCCTCTTTAACATCACCCAACTCGAGCATTTTAAAAGCTTCTCCTTTTCCGAAATATGCCAAAATTTCTCTCGAAGTTATCATTCCTAGAAGAATTCCATTTTCTATCACAGGCAGCCTTCTGAACTTCTTTTTTATCATCTTTTTCATTGCGGTCTCTATTGTATCGTTTGCGCCAATTGTCACCACGGTCTTTGTCATAAATTCTGAAGCTACTCCATCTATCTTCTTATTTTTGGCCAGAAACTTTAGCAGATCTCTTTCAGTTACAATTCCAACAACCGTTTCGTCATCGTCAACTACAGGACATCCACCAATCCTCTTTTTGAACATTAGCTCAACGAGGTCATCTATACTCGCATCTTTTTCGATGCTAATAACGTTTCTTTCCATTATCTCTTTTACTTCTGCATTTACAGCTGCAGAAAGGTTTCCTTCATATCTATTCCTGACAATTCCGTACTTGCTACCACCTCCAAAGAAGTTGACGAAGTCAGTAGCTGTTATAATTCCCTTAAGCCTCTTAGTTCCGGCATCTGTTATTGGAAACCTCCTGAAGTTTTTGCTGAGCATGAATTTCATTGCACTCATTATCGTTGCGGTCTGTGGGAGTGTCTGGACATCTTTTGTAGCTATCTTAATAACCTCTGAGCTTAAATCTATCATCTCTCCTCCTCCGCACAATCTTCGCAGAGATGAAGACCGTATACAACCTTGAGTGTATCAGAATACTTCCCGCATTTTTCACAAATGCCACTCGTTTCTTCAGAATACCCAACAGAATGCTCTTCAATCAACGCAGCAAATTCCCCAAGATCCAGAGAGATTTTGAGAATATCATTGTCTGTTATAATCCCAATAAGGTCTCCGGAATTGTTTACTATTGGTAATCTTCGTATCCCTTTCTTTATCATCAAATTTGCAGCTTCTCTAACGCTTGTTGTTGGTTTTATTGTAATGAGGGGGGTACTCATGATCTCGGAGACTTTTACTGAAGAAGGTATTTTGTTTTTTGCGACAACCTTTGCTATTAGATCCTTTTCGGTTACTATACCGATAGGTTTGTTGCCTTGCACAATTACAGCGCTTCCAACACCAAAAGATACCATTCTTTTTGCGACAACTTCGACACTTTCATCCATATTTGCCTTGCATACCTTTGTAGTCATTATCTCTTTCACTGGTAGGTCGGTGTGCATATATATTTCACCAAAATTCTTATCGCAGAGATGTTATTTTAAATTTTTCCCTCAGTTCAGCAAAAAATTTTATGCCCTTACTCGGAAACTAAGATATGCGATTACCCGGATTTTATAACTTAAGCGTTGAAGAGAGAGTAATAAAAGTTGCAGAAATTGCAAAACTCAGTGAAGAAGAAGTCAAATTGATAAAATTGAGTTCGAAATTACCTCTAGAGATCGCAAACAGAATGATCGAAAACGTTATTGGAACATTTGAACTCCCTCTAGCAATCGCAACAAATTTCCTAATTGATGGAAAGGACTATCTTATCCCGATGGTCATAGAAGAGCCCAGCGTTGTAGCAGCAGCTAGTAACGCCGCCAAAATGGCAAGAGAAGCAGGTGGCTTTTTTACGGATTTCACGGCACCGCTTATGATTGGCCAGATACAACTAGTTGATGTCAAAAATCCATATTTGGCGAAGTTTGAAATTCTAAAGAACAAAGAAGAAATAATCTCAAAAGCAAATGAGTGTGATCCCATACTTCTAAAGCTCGGAGGCGGTTGCAAAGATTTGGAAGTTAGAATCATCGATACAATTTTCGGGAAAATGGTCATAGTTCACTTAATCGTAGACGTGCGCGACGCTATGGGTGCGAATGCTGTCAATACTATGTGCGAAAAAGTCGCCCCAATAATTGCCAGAATTGCAGAGGGGAGGGCTTTGCTAAGAATAATTTCTAACCTAGCAGTCTATAGGCTCGCGAGAGCAAAAGCTGTATTCAGAAAAGAAGTAATAGGCGGTGAAGAGGTTGTTGACGGGATAATGAAAGCCTACGCCTTTGCAGAAGCTGATCCATTCAGATGCGCAACGCATAACAAGGGAATTATGAACGGTATATCTGCACTAATGATCGCTACTGGCAACGATTTCAGAGCCGTTGAAGCAGGAGCGCATGGTTATTCTGCGATCAATGGATATAAACCATTGACCAAATACGAAGTTGATAAAAAAGGCGATCTGGTTGGCTTTATAGAGCTTCCAATACAGGCAGGCGTAATCGGAGGGGCTACACAAACAAATCCAATCGCTAGAATTTGTCTCAAAATCCTTGGGGTAAAAAGTGGTGAGGAGCTTGCGAGAGTGGCTGCTGCTTTAGGTTTAGCGCAGAATTTTGCCGCGTTGAGAGCATTGGCAACGGAGGGGATTCAGAGAGGACATATGGAGTTACATGCAAGAAACATAGCAATTATGGCCGGAGCAAAAGGCAAAGAAATAGACATCGTTGCTGAAAAAATGGTTAGGGATGGAAAGGTTAGATTAGACTATGCCAAAGAAATACTAGAAAAAATAAAGTCATCCCAAAGTTCCTGCTAGACCTCTAAGTTTGACTCTCATTTTCATCGATTCTTTAACGACTTTTTCCATGTTAGACTCACTAATTTTGAACAGTTTTCCCAGTCTCGGTTCAATTTCTAGTTTTTTTCCTGAAAAAATCTTTTCTATAACAACTGCTTCAGACAGTGCCGTACTGCTGACTATTGCATAATCCGCCTTTTCTATAGCGTATCTGTTTCCATTGAAAGCTATTGCTAACCCATTAAGTTCTCTCGCCTTTTCAAACATCTTGCAATCCGTTATACTATCCCCAATCGCGATAGGAAATTTCGGGTTATAGCTTTCCATTATTTCTGCCTTTTCCCTAGCACCAATTACTCTGATCTTCTCTATTTTATCCCATAATCTCGAAAAAATTTCTTCGAGAGTCCTGTAAAGTTCCTCCTTGCTCAAAGAAGCGATTATGTCTACTTTCTCCAAAAGATTCACTCTTGTTCTGTCATCTAGCTCCAAAATTTCCAGCTCGCTAGCGTATATTTCCCTAAATCCCAGAATTTTTGCTGTCTCCTCCACAAACTTTTTCGGAGCTGTAGATACCACAACAACTCTACAAAATTTTAAAATCCTATCGGCGGCTTTTTTTGCATCCGGGACAAAGATAACGTTATTCAATAACTTTTCAATGACCCCCAACTGGCCTGCTGCCGAGATAAAGGGGATTATAAGTTTGAGAGTGTACCCCGCCTCGTATCCTTCTTTTTTGACAACATAGTAAAGATAGTCATCAAACTCACTCAAGTTTCTGAAAAAACGGTCGTTGTTGAAAATCGCCATGCAGAGTTCATAAGCAAAATCATTCAAAACCCATGGCCCCTCGTAGTCCGTGAAAATAATCTTTTCAAAATCTTTGCCACTCCCGTCGAATACTGAATCGCTCTTTTTTCCCTCCATACAATCTCCCCCGGAAGAAACTCACTTGCAAGCAATCTTAAAAAATATTTTCTCACAATTTTTCCATCTAATTTCTTCACCTTCTCACTTCCGGGAACACTTGTGGCGGCTCTTATCACCTCCCAGTCAAGATATGGGAGAATAAGCTTGATTTCTGAATTATAAGAGAGCTTTGTATCTCTAACGAGGTTACTTTCCCCTATACTGGAGAGGTCTTTTAGCAAAGCATTCTCAAGGTCATTTCCTGAAAGTCTTTCGTATCTTTTATAGCCCCCAAACAACTCATCAGCCCCTTGACCAAGGACTATTTCGCTATAACCAAAACTCCTAGCAAATTCAAAGACAAAATAAAGCGGAATAGCAATAGAAAGCTGAAGAAAACTGTTATCTTCGATAATTTCCGCGACCTTAGGCATATAGTTCAAAACTTGATCTTCGGTTATTCTCAGAATTTCGACGTCTTTTGAAATGAGTTTCGCAGAAGAAATTATAATTTCCTCCTCTTTCTTACTTGCAGTTGCAGCTATTAATGGAAGGTCATATATTGAGGCAAGAAGAGAGGAATCAATTCCTCCAGAAAAGGCTATACAAGCGTTTTTAACCTTAATATTTTCTAGGCTCTTTAGAATTTTCTCCCTTGCTTCTTCGCGATCTATTTGATCTTTTTTAAATACTTCTTCAAAAGAGTACCTTCTTCTTTCAATTAGTTGCCCAGAATAATCTATTTTCAGGATCTCACCTGGGAGGACTTTATTCGGGTTTTGAAGGAGAGATTTCAGAGAGGCTACACCCTCGGAGCTATAGTAAATCGGTTTTCCACCGAGCACGTCCCTTGAAATGAATATATGTGACGGTCTGAAAGCCACAACAGCGTGAAGGCATTCAAGCTTTTTAGGCATTTCATCAGCGAATTTGAGATTAGGTACAATTTGGGAGTCATAGAAAACATTCCCACTTTGATTAGAAGGATACTTCGAATTTGCATATATCTTCTTAATTCTTCCCTCTCCAAATTCGAAGAATGCTGCTATCATTTCAATGAATTAAAAAACAAAGAGAGATATATCTGTTTCGAGAGAGCAAATTAGGAGAGTTGTTGCAAAAGACATGCAATTACAAGCCCCTATGACATCACCGTTAATCCCACCAAAATTTTTCTCAGAATACTTACGGATAAGAAAAGTTATGGCAATGGATAATGCTAGAGGAATCAATGTAAATGGTTCCAGAAACGAGAGAAAAAGAGGAATTGAGCCAATTACCAGATCTTTTTTTCCTGCAAACTGCATCATATATGCCCCCAAGCCCTCCCATGCAGGTTTTGAAGTTGTGAGAAGTAAAAGCATAGAGAACTTTGCGAAGATCTGGGACATTACTATGTCCATTGGCCCAACGCGCTGGATTGAATAATATAGAGTGATAAAGTATAGGCAAAGAATCGTCATTCCACCAGCTCCAACGTTAACATCCTTCATCGCAGCTATTTTCTTTTCTTTGGGTGCAAAAAGGGCATCTCCAAAGTCTGCAAGTCCGTCTATGTGGTTTATCCCCTCAATTATTACGTATAAAACTAAACAGAGAAACCAAAATCCAAAAAAAGATGGAAATGAGATTAAAAGTCCCATGAAAAATCCAACAAACGGTATAACCCAGAGATTTCTCCTCAAATTTTCTATGTCCCCTCCTGTAGGAATGGTTGTCAGAAAAGAGAGACTACTTTTCAAGATCTCTAAAGCCATATTTGCCATAGAGGAGAACAAATCTAACGGCTCCCCAGCTCCACTTTCTGATTTCTTCGTTCTTCTCGACAACGTAAAGAACCTGATACGTATCCCCAATGGGAATTACAATCCTTCCGCCTTTTTTCAGCTGCTCGATCAGAGGTTTTGGAATATCCGGGGCGGAAGCCGTAACGTATATCTTGTCATACGGCGCCAATTCGGCATATCCAAGGCTTCCGTCTCCAACCAGTACTATTACGTTATCGTATCCAAGAGAGGATAAATTCTTTCTTGCCATTTCGGCTAGTTCTGGAATCCTTTCAATTGAAACTACCATCCCAGACTTTCCAACTATTTCTGCTGTGACAGCGGCGTGATAACCGCATCCAGTACCTATTTCAAGTACTTTTTCACCTTCTTTCAAATCTAGAAGCTCGCACATTATTGCAACCATATGGGGAGCGCTGATAGTCTGGCCATAACCTATTGGCAAAGGTGTATCAACATAAGCTTCAGCTCTGTAACGCTCAGGGACAAAAAGATGTCTTGGCACTTTTTTTATTGCATTGTAGACTTTTTCACTTAAATTCAGCTCATCTTTAAGTCTTTTTGCCAGATTCAATCTTTTTTCATCGAAATCCATAATTTTTCAGCCCTCTCCGCATCTCCTAGTGTGTTTACGTTTATGACCTCATTTACTATATAACTTTCCTCATCTTGCTCTCCCTCTATTTCGGCAACTACTATATTTATCCCCACAGGTTTCCCATCTTTTACAACCTTAAGCGACTTTCTACCGCATCTACTGTAAAATTCGAGAATTTCATCGATTATTCCATCACGTAGATAGACTAAATCAGCCGAAACAATTAGCAAAGGACCCTTCAATGATAGAGAGGTTATACATTCTCTGTAATCTTCAATGAAGCCAATTCCTTTCGCTCTATAAACCTCATAACCTCTCTCTCTCAAGTATTCCTCTGTTTTCGGAGTAAAGGGAGATGTAACTCCTATCAACCTACATCTCTTCAGTGCGTTAATAGAATGATCTATCAGCCTCATTCCGCAAACTTCAAAAAGTGGTTTTTCGCCCCTTCCAAGTCTAGTGCCTCTACCACCGCACATGAGAAGAGAGATCATCAAAACCTTTATTAATAGCGAAGCTTAAAAGTTGCGATTATGGCGAGAAGAAAGGTTACAAGAGTAAAGGACAAATGGACGACTAAAAAATGGTTTACTTTACTTGCTCCAGAGTATTTTGGAATGGTTGAAGTTGGGGAAACACCAGCAAGTTCTCCTGACTTAGTAGTGGGAAGGACGGTCGAAACGACGCTCGCAGACATCATTGGTGATGCCTCAAACCAGAATCCATATAAAAAGCTAATCTTCAAGGTCTACAGGATTGCAGGTGATAAAGCTTATACCAAATTCCACAGATTTGAGCTGATGCGTGAGTACCTCAACAGTCTCATAAGGAGAAGAACTAGTAAGATAGAAGACGTAGTGGACCTAAAAACGGCCGACGGATATCTCTTGAGAGTTAAGCCTGTTATCTTTACGGTAAAAAGATGCAAAACATCGCAAAAGAGTGCAATAAGAAAGATTTCAAGGGAGATAATACTTAACAAAGCTTCTCTGAACTTCGTTCAGTTCTTACAAGAGTGCATTCTTGGCAAAATACCCTCAGAAATATACAAGGGCACAAAAAAGATCTATCCGATCAGAAGAGTTGAAATAAGGAGAATAGAACTTCTAGGTGAACCAAAAATGGGTGAGCAGAAAACTGAGGTGGTTGCGGGATGAAGTCAATGTATTCGTATATAGCAGAATTTTGGAAAAGCAGAGATCTAGACAAGCTGATGTGGGAGAGGCTTCAGAAATGGCGGAGAGAGCCTGCAGTAGTTAGAATAGAGAGGCCTACGCGACTCAATAGAGCAAGAGCTCTAGGATACAAAGCAAAGAGAGGAATCATAGTTGTAAGAGTCCGAGTCAGGAGAGGGGGAAGAAGAGCAACGAGGCCTTGCAGAGGGAGAAAGACGAAGAACCAAATGGTAAATAGACTTACACCTAAGAAAAGTTTACAGTGGATAGCTGAAGAAAGGGCAAACAGAAAATATCCGAACTGTGAAGTACTTGGCTCTTATTGGGTTGGTGAGGATGGAAGGTATAAATGGTTCGAAGTAATTTTAGTTGACAGAAGCTGCCCAGATATAATATCTGACAAAAACCTCAACTGGATAACAAAGCAAAAGGGGAGAGTTTATCGCGGTCTCACACCTGCAGCTCGGAAGTCGAGAGGATTAAGGAGAAAGGGATTTGGATCTGAAAAAATAAGACCTAGTTACAGAGCGAACTTCAGAAAAGAAAAGGATGAAGGGTAAAATTGAATGGATAAAGGTCTCTGCTGTCGTTCACTCAACCGAAAGTAGAGAAAAAGTTTCTCAAGCAATTGCGAACATTTTTCCATTCGATTTTGAAATCCAAATCAGCGAAGCTAGAGGGCATTTTGGTAACCCAATAGAGTATCTAGAAGTTGAGATTAAGAAAAGTTCGGAGATAAAAGCCTTTTGGAAAAATTTGATGAATATTCTAAAAAACGAAATTGAAACTCTGTTGGAAACTCTGGACGATAGGATTGACGGCCAGAATGTATTGCATATAAGAATAGACAAACAGAGAGCGTTTCTTGGAGATTTCAAGCTTTCAAATGTTGATCCAATTGCTATAAAGGTAAAACTCGTTGTCTATCCAGCCAGAAGGGAAAAAGCTATAGAACTAGCTAAAGAGTTATGTACGATTTCGTGAGGTTTCTACCACCAAATCTAGATCTTGGTTTCAAGGGATTCGTTGTTCTTAGTGAGAAGCCAGCTAAGGAAGGTTTATATGGTTATATAGTAAGGGCTTCAAATGCTAAAGATTTGAAAAAAAAGCTAAAAAGCTTGGAAAATGCAATTGTCGCAGTTTATTGCCCAGACTGGAAATACGCTGTCATGAGAAAAAAAGTGGATATTTTACTTGATAGCGAAGATAGAATTCTAGACTATGCAACAATAAAGCTTGCCAAGGAAAAGGATGTGGCAATCGAGTTCGGGCTTTCCAAATTTTTAAATACTAAGGGACTGAAAAGATCCGTGCTATTTTCAAGGTTAAAAGATGAGATTAGGATTGTTAAAAAATTTGATACACCTTTTTTGATCACTTCTTCGGCAGAAAACATTTACCAATTGAGATCAAGGAAACAGATTGAAAATTTCTTTTCCTATTTCGGTATTAGTGTTGAAAAGGCAAGATTCTACGCTGAAAGAATTGTTAGAAGATATTATGATGAGAATTATATAATGGATGGCTTTTTTATAGAAAAAAGTTAAATAAAAAATTAAATAAAAAATTTAAAGAGTGTCAATCAAAGACTTTTTGGAAGAAGTTCTTATGATCTTCTTTTCTTTCCCTATTTCTTTCAATTCCTCAGTCCCACTAAAGCTCCGTGTTTCTTTTTCTGAGAGGTGCTCGTATTCTGTGCAACCGACTATATCCTTATCTTTGATTCCAGTCATTATTGCAACGACTCTAACAAACCCTTCAAACTCCTTGGAGATTCTTGCTCCCCAGATAACGTTTGCATTATCATCTAATTCAAATGTAAGGTTTCTTATTATTTCTTCAGCCTCTTTGAGTGTCAGATCGTTTCCACCAGAGATGTGAATCAAGGCCCCAGTTGCTCCCCTGTAATCAACGTCAAGTAATGGATGGGATAAGCAGTCTTTTACGACTGTGGAAGCTTTATCTTGTGCTTTAGCTTCTCCTACGAGCATTACAGCTACTCCACCATGACCCATTACTGCCTTCAAGTCAGCAAAATCGATGTTAACTAGAGAGGGGCGTGTAATGGTGTCTGTGATCCCCTTAATAGTTTCAGCTATCAACTGGTCCATCACACTAAAGGCTGCATCGATTGGAAGGTTTGGATAATATTCTACCAGTTTGTTGTTGTCTAAAACAACTACCGTATCGCAGTGTTCTTTGAGCTCTCTTAGCCCCTGAATCGCTTTCCCAATCCTTGCTCTTTCAACTTTGAAAGGCATTTGAGCGAAACCTACCACTATTGCTCCCTGTCTTTTAGCAATTTCAGCTACAACAGGGGCTGAACCCGTCCCAGTTCCGCCACCCATACCGGCGCAGACGAAAACCATGTCTGCATCGGCTAACAATTCTTCAATAACACCTCTCGCAAGTTCTGCAGCCTTTCTACCAATTTCGGGGTAACCACCGGCACCCAGACCACGTGTAAGACTTCTACCGATCAAAACTCTTTTATCTGCCTTAGTCATTAAAAGATGCTGTTTATCGGTGTTTATTGCGATGGTAGTTGCATCGAGCTCCATATGCGAAAGTCTGTTTATGGTGTTGTTTCCACACCCACCACAACCTACAACAAAAATCTTTGGTTTTTCAAAAAAGTCCTTAACTTCCTTCACTTTTTCTTCTCTCCTCAACCTATCCTGCTCCAAATATTGTTGGGCTTTACTAACCAAACTTTTCATACCAAAACACCTCACCTAAACTCTCCCATTTTAGAGGCTTTTTCTATCGCTTCCTTGTTTTCCTCCAGAAATCTTTTTATTGCTGCCCTAATTGCTTCGCTGACCGATGTATATTCCCCAGCCTCAACTAGGAGCTCTAACTTCTGGTATTGTGCTTCTGTGAGTCTTATACTTATTTTTCTGGTAGCCACCATATTTCCACTCGAAGTATTGCCACACATTGGGTGCGCAAAAGGCCTTTTTTGTCAGCCTTTTGTGCACCTTTTGACTTCTTTTTGGCAACTATTGTCCGACATTATAATATTTAAAGTTTTCGGTATTGATTATGATTAACCCAAAAAAATACGTTTGTAAAGAATTGTTATGTTGTTAAACATATTATAAAAAGTGTTTACCC
>CAYXCK010000012.1:25483-27037 GCA_964463575.1 uncultured archaeon | reverse complement strand
GAGAATCTTTTCCCAATTATCAGTTCCTCAATTTTTTTTAGAGTATCCATAAAAATTATTTGCTGATCAGCAAAAAAGCTTTTCGCAGAAGGAAAATTTTTAAATTTTTCAAAAGATCTAAGACATGGTCTTATTGTATATGGTAATAATTATTACAACGGTAGTGGGGCTTCCGATCGCCCTTCCAAATTTATTGCCCATGCCAATAAGCCCAATCGATTATGCCCGCATCTATCTAACCTCCCTGTGCATCGCTGCACTAGCCATCTCAACAATTTTGGCTCTTAAATGGGATAAAGATAGAAAGCTGTTCGTTCTCTGCATACTCCTAACGATTCTCTTCAATCTTGCGGCAATACAGCTTTCTTACGGAAGTCCGGCAACAACCGACTACGGAGAGGGGCTTAAGGAGGTGTTCAAGGGAATGCCTGAAATTGCATCGGTAATTTTTGTGCTCTCCTACTTCCCACTTCTCACATTTGGATGCTGGAGAATCGGAATGGAAATAGCCTTCATAAAGCTCAGTGATGTTGTAACCTCAGTCGCTTTGGCGATCTTTCTGGCTGTTGTTTTTTTAATCTCATTCCTTCATTCATCCGAACCCTTTATGGAATTCTTCGGCCTAACCAGCCTAATGGGTATAGTGCTTGTATTCATATTCACTCTGCTAGTCAGAATTTACCGAGAGGTGGAGGCAAAAGCATATTACTACGTTGCGCTGTTTTTCTTCCTGCTAAATTTCATTTCCGGCACCATGATTGCTGCAGGAATTACAACCTTTGCAATCCCCCTGGTTTTCTACGCAATGAGCCTTGCAGCAGTCCTTGGAGGACTGGTTTACCTATACTCGATGGACATGCCGATTCCAAGCTACCATGAGGTTGTTGAAGAAAAAGACAGACTGGCGGAATTATACAGAAAGGTAAATGAAATGCGGGAAGTGCTCTCAATAATAAACAAAATGCTCAGACATGATGTAAAAAACAAGCTCCAGATAATCATGGGTTATATAGAGGTTTACCTGCAGGAAAAAGATGAGAATTACCTGCAGAAGGCAATAAAAGCAGTTGAGGAAACAAACGAGTACCTGAACAAGATAAGGGATCTGGAAGTGGCGATCTCTGTAAATAAAAACCTTCTGAAGCCTACAAATATCAGAGAAGTCGTTGAAGAAGTGATGAAATTCTACAACATCGAATACAAAATCCATGGCAACTGTTTTGCGCTGGCTGACGACGCGATTCACTCAGTTATAGATAACATAGTGAACAATGCCATAAAACACGGGAAAACTGAAAGAATTGATTTCGTGCTCAGCGAGATAAACGGGGAATGTGAGATAAGAATAATTGATTACGGAACCGGCATTCCAAGCGAATTGAAAAGGAAGATCTTCGAAGCGGGCTTCACGCTTGATCCCACAACCGGAAGCGGGTTGGGGCTTTATGTTGTAAGGAAAGTGGTTGAAAGATACGGCGGGAGGGTGTGGGTTGAAAATACGAAACCCAAAGGTGCAACCTTCGTTATAAGGCTTAAATCAAAGCAAGGTGCGTC
>CAYXCK010000012.1:0-25383 GCA_964463575.1 uncultured archaeon | reverse complement strand
CGAAACCCAAAGGTGCAACCTTCGTTATAAGGCTTAAATCAAAGCAAGGTGCGTCGGATCTGGGATGAACGGGCAAAAGCTTAAATGGATGTGCTTCTAAGCTGGTTTTGGGATGTTCCCAGCCTTGGCCATAGAGGCTTGAACGCATCAATAGCCCGTGCGTTAATGAGATGAATGGGATGGGGGAGCTGAGCTCCTCGAACCGGCAGATGAAGCTGGGCGTAAAGCCTCTCTAAACGCTTGAAGCTCCCGGCTTTAGCCGAGGAGTGGTTCACATCAAGCCGAGAGAGATTTTTTATATTTTATTTTATTGGGAGAGAACGAAATCTTTTTGAACGTGAAAATCATTAATTATATCATGATAGAGGTTTATAGAAAGCTCCCGAAGGAGTCCTTTGAACTGATCCTCCGCAACCTTGCTGCGAAGGAGTATCTCAAAAGAATTTGGGAGCAATACAGCATCCTCGGAAAATTGGATTACCTAGAAGATTTTGATAAGATATTCGAAGAACTATTCAGATTTTTCCTCCGGCCATTCGAGCTCATAATTTTCAACGAAAGGATGATAAGATCGATTTTTCCACTTCAGGATCTAATCGTTGGAAGGGATGTTTTTTCCGCCTATACAGACTTTCTCGAATCTCTAACATCCCACATGAGGCTAACTCTACAGCTTCTATCCCAACCAATCTCCAAGACTCCATTTGACAGATTTATGGAAGACTGGTTAGATTTCGCGAAAAAGTTTGAATTCCAGACAGTATTTCCCCAAGATCTTCCTTTTGCCCTGCCGGCAGATGCAAAGAACTACTTAATCGACTGCATGAAGCACTGGGGTGACTTCGTTTCGGATTATGAAAAGTATCGCGAAATGCTGAGAAGGGCTTTCAGGAGATCGATCGAGAACTTCTGCGATTTCCTGTCCAGATCAAACGTCAGGAGCTTTGATGAGTTCAAGAATTTGCTTCAGGATTTCCTTGCAAAGGAGTTTGATGTCCTTCTAAAGTCCGAAGAGTATTTGGACTTGCAGCAAAGGCTGTTCGATGCGCTATTCGACCATATTTACTGCCTCAGAAGGTTCTTTGAGCTGATGCTTGAAAACAACCCGGCAAGTCCATTTGCCACGGTTTCGCAGATCGACGAGGCTTACAAAAGGATAATGGATCTCAGGAGAAAGATAGCTGAGCTCGAGAAAAGACTCGAAGCTTTGGAGGTGAGGCTGCATGATAGAAAAGATTAGAGATATTGAGGTAAAACCCTGGAGCTGCGATTACGAGGTTGTTCATGAGGACTGGCTTTTCAAACTGCTTCATTTCAAAGGAGAAAGGAAGCACAGAATACCCCTTCTCCTAGTTTACGCATTCATAAATCGCCCATACGTGTTAGATCTGCATGAAGAAGTTAGCGTTGTTAGAAAGCTTATAGCCGAAGGTATCGACGTGTGGATGATAGACTGGGGATACCCGAAAAGGGCAGACAAATTCTTCAGAATTTCAGATTACATAGACTACATAGATTTCTGCGTGGAAAAGATTAGAAAGGAAAGAAACGTTGAAGCTATAACTCTGCACGGCTACTGCCTAGGCTCGACGCTTGCAGTTATATACGCCAGCCTATATCCGGAAAAAGTAAAGAACCTGGTGATCCAAACACCACCGATAAACTTCGATACCGAAAACACGCTCGCCCTCTGGGCAAAACACCTGAATCCCAGGAAGATCACGAGAGCTGTGGGGAATGTTAGCGGAGAAATGCTAAACATATCTTTCCTTCTAGTCGACCCCGTTCGACTGGTTTTTTCAAAATATCAGGGTCTTCTTGACAACCTCGATGATCCGAAATTCCTTAGAGAATTCTTCTACATGGACTTCTGGATCTTCGATTCCCCGGCCATTCCTGGGAACGTTTACGATGAATTCATAGAGAGATGGTACCACAAAAACGAGCTTATAAAGAACGAATTCGACGTAAACGGGAGAAAGGTTGACCTGAACAGAATAACCATGCCCGTTCTAGCATTGTATGCTGAGAAGGATCACATAACTCCCCCAAGCTCCGTAATCCCATTCCTCGAAAAAATTCCCTCAAAGGATAAGAAGGCCTTAAGCGTCGATAAGGGTCACATAGGGCTCACAGTCAGCAAGAGCTCGCACGCAAAGCTCTGGAAAGAAGCTATAAAATGGATTGTTGAGAGATCAGACTGACCTCAGGTCTAAAACTCTCTTGGCCTTCCCCATTGACCTCTCTATCCTTCCCTTTTCGACGAGTTCAACGTTTGTCCTCAGCATCAATTCCCTCTGCAGTGCTTTCTGAATCTTTTCCTGCAGTTTCTTGAGATCCTCAAGTTCCCCGGTGAAGAATTCATCCCTCACTTCAACCCTAACTGTCATCTCGTCTAGAGACCCTTTTCTTGTCAGGATTATCTGGAAGTTATCTCCAACTTCGGGAATTTGCATCAGTACATGCTCTATCTGGCTCGGGAAAACATTTACGCCGCGAACGATTAGCATGTCATCGCTCCTTCCGAGAATTCTCATAAGCCTGGGATGCGTCCTGCCGCAGGCGCACTTTTCGCTCTCCATCACCGTTATGTCTCCGGTTCTGTACCTCAGCAATGGCATTGCCTCCTTAGTTATGGGTGTAAGAACGAGTTCTCCCTTCTCCCCTTCTCCAACCCTCTCCCCCGTTTTCGGATCCACAACCTCAACGAAATAGTGATCGATCCAGATATGTAGCCCATGCTGCTCCCTGCACTCGAATGCAACCCCGGGCCCATTCATCTCACTCAGGCCGTAGCTGTCATATGCATTTATTCCGAATGCATCTTCAAGCCTTCTTCTGGTATTCTCACTCCACGGTTCGGCGCCGAAACACCCGATTCTCAACCTGAGCTTTTCTATCAACCCCATATCTTCGGCAACTTCCTTCAAATGCAGCGCGTAGCTCGGAGTTGAGTGTATAACGCTGGTTCCGAAATCAACCATGTACTGAACCTGTCTCTCCGTGTTTCCAACACCTGCGGGTATCGTCATTGCTCCGAGCTTTTCGGCTCCAAGCTGAAAGCCGAGGCCTCCGGTGAAGAATGCGTAGTTCACCATGTTCTGGAATACGTCACCTTTTCTAACTCCGACCATGTAAAGACATCTTGCGATAAGGTTTGCCCAATTCTCGACGTCTCTTGCTGTGTATCCCACAACCTTTGGCTTACCCGAAGTACCGCTGGATGTGTGGATTCTAACTATTTCGCTTTTAGGAACCGCAAAAAGTCCAAAAGGATAATTCTCCGCAAAGTGTTCCTTACTCGTGAAGGGTATCTTTGCAAAGTCATCAAAACTCTTTATGTCATCGGGCGTGATGTTTGCAGCCTTAAACCTTCTTCTGAAAAATTCTACGTTTTCGTAAGCCCTCCTAATGGTCTCTTTCAACCTTTTGAACTGAAGCTCTTCGAGTTCCTTCTTCGGCATGCACTCCTCCCTATCCCAGAATTCGTCACTCCATGGCATACCTCAAAAATTTGGGGAAATTGTTAATCAACCTTGCTATTATGCTTCTATGTAGCAGTGGCAAGGTTATAAATCAGCAAAAATATGAGAAACGAGCTAACTTTCATCTTCCGGATCATTCAATCTCAATTTTCTTTATTTCCTTCTTTTCCCCTTTTTCCATTTTCTCTATTCTTTCGAGCTGCGCATCTATCAGACTTTTAAGGGCCAGGAGAAATTCCTTGTATGCCTTCAAAGAGTGCTCAACAAATTCCCGGGGAAATAGATCCTCCAAGCTCGGAAAAGGGACCCTAATTTCCCTAGGCATACCATCACCTAAATCTAATTCTCAATTCATTGTTATTATAGCTTGCCCCCACAGTCTCCCTGATCCTAAGAACCTGAGGGAGAAAGATAGTTCTTTTCCAATGTCCAGCAACAATTGTGAGCTCTTCACCCCTCCTGTAGATTTCTATATCCTCTTTTTTAACAAACGGGACTTTCATGCTGAGAACGAAAAATTCGCCCTCCTTTTCAACCCTGATCGGTTTGCCCTCGATCAATTTCCTTGTGGGATCGAAGTCGAAAACTTTCTCAGCTAATTCAAAAAGCCTCTCCCCGACAACTTCCGTGCGCTGGAACGGAATCTGAATGATCGGAACGGGAAAAGATTCCTTTATCCTTTTCAGATATTCTTCCTGCATCCTCACCCATTCTGAAAGAAAATCGCCAGACTCTTTCGGAAAAATCTTGTTCACAATCACGCAGTCAACAGTATAGCCAAAAAGGTTCAAGTAGGTGAAGGCTCTCTCGGATTCCTTTATCACCATCTTCTCGGGATTCATCACAATCCTCACCGCAGCCCTCTCTTCCAGCAGATCCTTTATTCTGCCTATTTTTTCGTACATCTCCTGAACTTTGTCCATTACTTCCTCCGAAGGCAGGGGAACTTTTATCAGCGGCTCAGCTATCGGTTTCACGATCTTCATCAGCTTTTTCTCTATTCCAAAAAAACGATTCATGTACCATCTTGCAACTTCAGGAACGCTCAGAAGGCGGAGGGTTTCACCGGTTGGCGCGCAGTCAAGAATTATCGCATCGTAATCACCTTTTTCACTGAATTCGAGCAGCTTCAGAAGACTTGCAATCTCGTCGAAACCGGGAAGAATTGCCAGCTCCTCGGCTATCACATCTTCAATACCCTGAGATTTGAAAAAGAGGAGGAGATAATCCTTTATAACATCCCAGTGCTGCCTAAGTTCATGCTCGACGTTCACTTCCATTCCGTATAGCCTTTCGGCAATTTTTCTGGGCTCCGCACCGAGCTGAAACTGGAAGGAGTCTGAAAGACTATGCGCCGGATCGGTCGAAATAACAAGTGTTTTATAACCGAGATTCGAAGCTTTTATTGCCGTCATCGCAGCAACGGTCGTTTTCCCTACTCCGCCCTTCCCTGTAAAAAGAATTATGCTCATAAAAATCTGGAGCACCAAAAAATTCTAAAAAATTATTCCTTCTGCTTCTTTTTTATAACCTCTTCCAGCTTTTTCTTAAGGGGTTCCTCGTGAGTATAGGGGCAGACCAGATAGTGCTCAACAGCCTTTGCTATTGCATCCTTTGTAGCAGGTTCTCCGGTCTTTTTCTTCAGCTCCTCCAACACATTTTCAGGCAGCACCGTTTGAGCGTGAACTATTTTTACCATCTACACCACCTATAATAATAATTAGCACAAAAGGTATATAAGTCTTTCTCATTATGATTATGTTAGCACAAAAAATTTATTGTTTCACGAAAATTCCTTTCATGATCCTAAAGGAAAGAAAGGATACGGTCCAGCTTCTCATACTGACTGAACTCATGCTGAATCCGGAATGCAACCAGAGGGATATTGCGAAGAAACTGAATCTAACCCCCCAGGCTATTTCTGAATACTTCAAGGAACTCGTTTCGGAGGGATTCGTAAGAGTTGTTCACCGCGGATACTATGAAATAACAAAGAAGGGTGAAGAATGGCTGACAAAGAATCTGCTTGATCTGCACGTTTTCACTGAAGAAATGCTGAAAAAGCTATATTCAAAAACCATAGTTGCAATTGCAGTCGAGGACATCGAGAAAGAATCTAAAATCAGATACTGGTTCGAGGATGGGCTGATATTTGCAAGGAAGGATAACAACGGAAACGGCATTGCCCTAACAACGGCTGGCAGCGGGGAAGAAGTTCTACTAAAGCCAACCGGAAGTTTTGAAGCGCCTCAAAAAGGAGAGATAATAGTTGCAAAAATCCCGGACGTTGCCGAGGGCGGAAGCAGAAAGGCGAACATAGAAAAGCTCAGGGAACTTATAAGGAACAAAAAGAGAAGCCTTGTTGTTGCAATCGGGATTGAAGCCCTAATTTCCGCAAGAAAAGCGGGGGTTGAACCGATATTCTTCGGAGCAAAGGAAGTCTGCGTTGAGGCCGCTCACCACGGATGCGGCGTAATAACTCTCTGCACGGAGAGCAGGCTAAACGATCTAATGAGGACCCTTCTTGAAGAAGGACTGAAATTCGAGATCATGGATTTTTGAGAAATATTATATTCCCCCTCCCCTTCCTGACCTTTTCTACGATTCCCCTCCTTTCGAGATCCGATAATATAAGGCTCATCTTCGCTTCACTATATCCAAGCCTCTTCCTGAGTTCCTTCTGCGTTATTCTGCCGCCGTTCGCTTTTATAACCTCCACAACAGCCTTAAGATCCTCAGGAAATATTTCTTCTTTTTTCTTCTTCCTTTTCTTCAGAACCGCGATTGCCATTATTCCAGCCAAGCAAATAAATATGGCAAAATAGCTGTAATCTTTTTCCTCAGGCATCTCAGGAATCTCGGGAACCTCTTCAGGAATTTCTAGTTCGGGAAACAGGATTAAGTCGAACCTCGTGTTACCCTCAACTGTAACGTTTTCAACGGCGATCAGATTCCTACTCTTGGCAATTATCGTGTATTTCCCGGGCTTCACTTCGAAGCTATAGCTGCCATTCAGGGTTACCATTCTCTGCTCTAATCCATTTTTTATCGTAACAACCGCTTCTGTTGGCTCGAGCGTGTACCAGTGGTAGACTGTTCCGTAAATTGTGTCAGCCAGAACGGGAATTGGTAGAAGCAAGAGTATTATCAATATCAGAAGTCTCACAGCAGATCCCTTACCCTCGGAATTGGGGGCATGGCCCTCTTGTGCTCCGAAGCTTTTACAAGCGCCATCACTCTTTTGAATTTCTCGTCATCCCTAACCTTTCCCTTTTCTATTTCCTTCAAAATTTCATCGAGTTCAGCGTAGCTCATTCCTATCTCCTCCTCATCCGTCTGTCCAACATATAAGCCTGCAGTTGGCTTTTTTCTCACTATTCTCTCCGGAACGCCAAGATATCTCGCAAACTGAAAGATTTCAGTCTTATATAGATCCCCAATTGGCTGCAAGTCCACACCACCATCGCCATATTTCGTAAAATAGCCTATCATTATCTCACTCTTATTACCGGTTCCAACGACGAGTCTGCGGAGAGCATTGGCGTAGAAGTAGTTTATTGCCATCCTAATTCTTGGCTTTAAGTTTATTAAAGAATTTTTATCTATTTCATTTTTTCCAATGATATCCAAAAAGGCAGAAACTATCGGACTTATCTCGATCAAGTTGTACTCTATTTCGAGCATTTTTGCAACGAGCAGCGCGTCCTCAACGTCCTCTTTTGCCGTGACGCCCTCCTCGGGCATTATGTTTGCGAGAACTCTCTCACTGCCAAGGGCTTTAACGCAGAGAAAGGCGACAACTGAACTGTCAACACCGCCGCTCAGACCTAGAACAACCCCCCTAGAACCGGAGTTCTCAACGCAGTCCCTGATAAAGCTTGTAATTCTGTCCTCTATTGCTCTGAAATTCATGAAACTAGGGGGAGACTTTAAATATAAGTTTAGCGTTTAAAAGCCTTAGCCCCCGTGGGGTAGGGGACATCCTTGAGGCCTTCGGAGCCTCAGACCCGGGTTCAAATCCCGGCGGGGGCGTTAAAAATAAGATTTTTTGAATACTGATGTCTCAAAGCTGAAGCTTTCTGATGAATTCCAGCGTTAGATCTTTGAATTCCACCTTCTCGCACGGAAATTCTCTGCCGAGCCATTTTTCATAAAAGGTGACTATGTCGGGCAGAAATTCAAAAACAGGCGGATATCCCGGGGGAACTGCTTCAACGGATAGAAGCTTTCCGCAACCCGGACATATATACTCGCGGATTTCCATCCATTCTGGATCGCAATGCATCAGAGGGGGATAAATCTCTTCGAGGCTTTCGCGAGATTCCCTGACTATTATCTTGCAGAAAACCTTCCAGTTGATTCTAAAATCGCCAAACTCGTATCCGCATGCAGCCTTTACTATCGGTTTACCATTTTTGCATACTATAAAAAGGTGCTTTGAAAGGGGGAGCAGTATTTTCTCGCTCCAAGGAACCTTCTTCTGGAAATAGTTCAAAATTGCATCAAAAGCTGTTTCTGGATCCTTTTCGCTTGCAATTACCTCAAAAATTTCCCTATCGCTTGCCTTATTTTCGATTAACCTTTCTATTTGCTCAATTTTTCTTTCCAGTTTTTCGCTCATTTCTTCACCTCCAGCCAGAATATCCTTCTTCTGTCAAGCCTGGTTGAATGGCTGGGTGGCAGAACATACGTTGAAGCGGGGGATTCAATTACCGCAGGACCTTCTATTCTATTTCCCGCCCTCAAAAGGCCCATTTCGTAAATTTCTGCATCGTACCACTTTCCATCCCAGTAAATCTCCCTCTCTCCTTTATATGCTTCTTTCGGAATTGCTGCAGTCTCCTCTTCTTCCAAGAATGCAGGTTTTGGCAAGGAAATGTAGCCCGTCAGAATTGCTCTCGTTATCGTATAACCAAATTCCCTGCTCCTTGCGGCTGAAGCGTATATTTTCTCAAAAAGGCCGTCGAAAGATTCGCACAGCTTTTTTATGAGCTCTTCGTTAACTTCTATTGTGCTCGCTTCGACTTCGATGTCATCCAGCATTCCGGCGTACAGCATTCTAACTGCAGGCCTTATCTTAACTTCCCCGCTCAGACCCGCACGCCTGAATTCTTCTTCAATGTAGCTGCTCAGTTCCTTCCAAGCCAAGCTCAAAAAGTTCACAGCATTTGTATAGAGCAAATTCCTGATACCTTCGAGCTCGGAAACGTCCCTTATTTTAATTTTGAGCATCTCCGCCACGCCTCTCATTATCATTTCAGAAATTCCGAGAGGCATTATTCCGGGAAGGGGTGGAACATATAATTCCATTGATTTCTCCGCCCTGATTCCTATATCCGAGAGTGTTGTCCCCCAAGCGGAAAATGCTGGAGCTATCTCTGGAACCAAAACACCGGCAAATTTTAAACCAGTAGTATAGGCTGCCACCAAACTTGGTCCTCCTCCGCCATAGGAGACGAGGTAAAAGTTCTCAGGCGAAAAACCCAATCCCCTTGCGATGCTTTCAAGATGCAGCTTCATGTGATCTGCAACCATTGTATAGCTTCCCCAGGCCGCATCATCCAAGCTGAGCCCGAGTGGTTCCGCAACCTGCTTTTCAAATTCCTCCTCAGCCCTCCTTTTATCGAGCCTTATATCTCCCCCCAGGAAGTAATCCGGATTTAGATAACCCAGAACCACCATCGCATCATTTATCGTAACAGTTTCTACTTTTCCTTCCTTCCAGCAGACCCCTATGCGATATCCGGCGCTGTCCGGTCCAATTTTAATACTTTTTGTAACAGGGTCTAACCGGACGTAGCTACCAGTCCCGGCACCGATAGATTCGACACGGAGAGATGGAACTGCAGCCTCAAACCTCTCAACAGTTGTGTAGGGAGCCATTACAGGCTGCCCTGCTATTATCGGGGTTACATCGAAAGATGTGCCGCCAACATCCGTTCCGATAACATAGTCGAATCCGTAGATGTCGGCTATGTTCTTCACACCAACGCATCCGCCCGCAGGACCTGAATTCACAGTGTGGATTAACCTATCGAATGTCGGAGGGACTACTGTACCATAATTCGTGAATACATAAAGCGGAGCTCTAAAGCCTATTTTTCTGAATTCCCTTTCCATTATCCTGAACTGTTCCCTTGAAGGTTCGGCGGCATAAACCTGTATCACCACAGCGTTCAATCTCCGCAGCTCACCCAGAATCGGGGCAATTCTATGCGATAGAAAGATGGGTATTTCAAGGCCCTGTTCACTAGCAACCTTTTTCACTATCTCCTCAGCTTCGATTTCATGCTTTGGATTTGACCAGGAATTCAGGAACGCAATTATTATTGCCTTCGCACCTCTCTGAATCAATTTTCTAGCAGCTTCTTCCACCTCATTCTCGTAGAGCGGGATCATTTCTAAGCCTGTAACCAGTATTCTTTCCCTCACTCCCATAATCATGTTTCTGGGAACCAATGGCTCGGGATAGAAGTGTGAAACCGCATGAAGCCTTTCAGCATAGCTTAGAACATTCCATGCCTGCCTTGATCTGCCCATTCTCAGCGTATCCTCGAAACCAGCGGTCGTTATTATCCCAATGGGCTGCAACCCCTTTCTTTCCAGAACCCTGTTAAGCATTATCGTTCCAGAATAAATTATAGTTCTGAGATTTGCAGCGATCTCTTCAATGCTCATTCCCCACTTCTTTGCCGCATCTCTGAGGGAGTTTATGATTCCAATTGCCTCATTCTCCGGCGTAGTCTGAGCTTTTCCTATTGTAAAGCTTCCGTCTCTTGCCACCAGAACGGTATCTGTCATTGTACCTCCCGTGTCTATTCCCAGAACGACGGGAATCTTTGCCATTTTCCTCACCTCCTTTCCGAAAGTAATAAATGCCTGATTCCGGAGAGATCGTAACCTTTCTCCTCTAACATTTTCCTATACTCTCCAATCAGCTTCTCGTGTTTTCTGTAGACCTTTTCCCTGTACTCCTCAAGATCTTCAACTTCTGGAACGTAATCTTCAGGTAACTGCCAGAATTCTATGAATTCCTTCCACCATCTAGGCGATATTTCCTTTTGCTCTGCGTACATTTTTGCAACGGGCCTAATGAACCTTGACTCGATTATTTTCTCCCTTTCCCTCCTGTAAAACTCAGAAAAATCGACTGCTCTCTTCAACCTCTCCTTCCTAATTTTATCCCTCAATCTTTCAGATCTTTCTTTGTCCACCTTCCAGAGTCCTTTGCTTTCGTCGTAATGAGCTACAACGCCATAAACTCTTTCCATGGTATCAGGGGTATATATCAGGTCGTTGAGGTCCTTTTCACAGAGCTCGAGCGGTCTGTCAAGTGGATCACCATAACCCGGAGCTCCGTTCTGCTTGAAATAGTAGAAATCGCCTTCCGAAAGTGGACGGGGGAAGTGGGTTGAATAGTCGAGTCTCTCTATATGCCTGCACAGCCCTCCGAGATACTTTTCGAATTCCGGTTTCGCTGTATTATCTTCAAGAGGATAGGGCAACTTCTTTGAAACTATCTCATCAAATTTTACACCCCTGGCCAGCAGAGTTGAAGGCGTTGGTGCCGGATAACCGCCGTAGAGACCTGTATTCGTGAAGATCTTGCCCATATTCAAATTCTGAACCACATTGTCTTTGCTGCCGAAGAAAACCGCAACGTGTGCATAACCGCTTCCACCTCTTCTTTCCCCATATCCAGCGGTGTTCACTCTTACCTTTCTTGCGAGATATATGAAGCCCAGTTGAATCCTCTCCCATTCCTCAACATCTCCAATATCAGCTTCTGGATTCCACATCGCATAACCGTAATCAAGGCCATCTCTAACAGCGTTAGCTCCAAGACCCTGTCCGGCTATTTCGAAGGTTGAAATTGGATAGTAAATCCCTGGGGGATGCCCAGTTCTTCCGGTTGTAATTCCACCTCCCTGAACAGCATCTGCAGTCATACCGTATCCCGCAGCTCCCTCTTCCACTATACCTCTAGAAAATGCCCCGAGCGCAACTGTTCTGTATATTGCCTGCATTTGCGGAATCAAAAAGTACCAAGGAACATTTCTGGAAATGTATGGATTCGGATCAGCTACCCAGCACCTCTCAGGAAATCTAAACTCTATGGCCTTCACAAATCCCTCGTTCACGGTTTCCGAGTAACCTATTATCTGGGTCATCACAACCCAGAATCCGCCCATGAAGGGTGAAATTCCACCATTCCAAGGCCAAGGTCCTGTTCCGCTGCTGCCTTCCAAATCCACAGTCCATTTTCCATCATCTGCTATCCAGATTTCCATTGGCAGTGGATGCAACCAGTCATCACGAGCATGCGGCTGCCAGGCTTCTGCAATAAATGGCGTCTCGGAGAGAGCCACTGCTCTGTATCTGCCCGGAATCAATCTTTCCCTAGTTCTCGCTAGGTAATCCCTCCGCGATTTCTCAATTATCTCTCTTATGAGCTTCAGGTAATAATCCAGCCCATTTTCCCCTATGAATTCTATTATGCTCTTTTTTGTCATCTCGTTGCCGGCATACCTCGCTTTCTCATCCAAATCGAAGTACAGCGGCGTCCTGACACCCCTTCTTGATCTCTCATAATAATGCGGGAACAGCTTTCCATCCCGCATCACAAGCTCGCATTCCATGTAGAGGCCATCCTCAAATCTTGATGTGCTGGTGCATATGTCATGACCAGGAGTATTTGCACCTATGTCAACCTGATGTGTCACAGAACCTACCCAGCCAACTAGGGTACCCTGATAGAAAATTGGTGTAAGGGTATGCACGTCTGTTGTGTGAACATTTCCAAGAGCAGGATCGTTGCCTATGAAAACGTCGCCATCTCTAATTCCGGGATTTTCTTCGTACCCCCTCCTTATCATCCATTTTATCTCTTCGCTCATCGTGTGAACATGCACAATTATCCCCGTTGAGAGGGCAACCGAGTCTCCTTCTGGCGTAAACAATACCCAGCATGTTTCTCCTATGCTCCTAGTTATTGGTGAGGCTGCAATCCTCGTTGCAGCTTCTCTGGCAAGAACGACCATCGCCCTCAATCTAGCTCTGTCCCTCTCCCATTTGAGGGGGTCCTTCTCGTAAAGCTCCAATCTTTCCAATCCCCAGTAATGTCCTGTTTCTCTAAACCTCTTTTCAGATTCTTCAAGGAGCTCAATCAGGGTTTTTCCCTCTGGTCCAATTCCCATGATCATAACTTTAAAATGAGCAATGATTTATAGCTTGTGTGACTTAATACTTAATCATGCTCACTTTTAAACTCAATCTTTTAATAGTTGCTCACATCCATTTACTTTAGAGGTGGAGAATGAAGCCCGAAATATTGTGGATGCCTGATCCGGATTTCATAAAGGAAACAAAGATGGCAGAATATGTCGAGTGGTTGAAAAGACAAGGAAAAGATTTTGAAATTTCCGAAAATGCTCTGGAAAACATAGAAAACTATAAAAAACTTTGGAACTGGTCTGTTACAAATTTGGAAGAATTTTGGGAAACGGTATGGAAATACTTTGGTGTTAAGAGCTACAGCAACTACAAGTTCGTTCTAAGCGAGAGAAAAATGCCGGGGGCGAAATGGTTTGAAGGGGCAACTTTAAATTTTGCCGAACATGTCTTTGCCAAAAAAGGAGAAGGGGAAGCGGTTGTCTATGTCAGAGAAGACGGATTAAGGAGATCCCTGAGCTGGAGCGATTTGGAGAGACAGGTTGCCGCATTTGCCGGCTGGCTAAAAAGACAGGGAGTAAAGAAGGGGGACAGAGTTGTTGCCTATTCAAGCCAGCTTCCGGAAACAGCAATAGCTCTGCTCAGCACAGCAAGCATTGGGGCAATCTGGGCTGCTGTTGGAAGCGAGATCTCCGTTAGAGCTGCAGTCGACAGGTTTAAGCAGCTTGATCCAAAAATACTGGTTGCGGGAGATGGCTACTACTACAATGGGAACAAATTCGACAAGCTCGAGGATATAAAAAAGCTCTTGGAGGCAATACCGTCGATAGAGAAGGTTGTCTTAATACCCAACATACATGAAAGCCCGAAGCTTGATGTTGGCAAGAAAGTTTTACTCTGGCAGGAAACCGTAGAAGAAAAGGAGAAGCTTTCATTCGAAAAAGTACCTTTTGATCATCCTCTCTGGGTTCTATACACCTCGGGAACAACAGGAATTCCGAAACCGATCGTTCATGGACACGGCGGCATAGTTCTGGAGATATACAAAGGTTCCTTCCATATGGATTTCACGGAGAAGGACAGATTGCTCTGGTATTCCCCGCCAAGCTGGATGATGTGGAACACCGTTGTCTGCGCGCTTCTGGCCGGATCAACAATAGTCTTCTATGACGGTAGCCCAATGTATCGATTCCTACAGCCTCTTTGGGAAGTCTGTGAGAAGGAAAAGCTGACAATTTTCGGCACCAGCGCTCCTTTCCTGCACGCATGCATGAAGTTCCAGCTAGAACCCGGAAGCCAGTACAAGCTTGACAGACTGAAGGAAATAGGCTCAACCGCTGCACCTCTCTCACCCGACGGTTTCATGTGGGTCTACAAGAAGGTCAAGGAGGATGTCTGGCTGAACCCTTCGAGCGGCGGGACTGATGTAATGACAGGCTTTGTCGGAGGAAATCCAACCCTACCCGTATGGAAAGGGGAGATGCAGTGCAGATGGCTTGGATGCAAGCTCGAGGCGTACAACATTGAAGGAAAGCCCGTCATCAATGAGGTCGGGGAGCTCGTTATAGAGCTGCCAATGCCTTCAATGCCGCTTTACTTCTGGAACGATCCGGAATTCAAATGGTATCGTGAAAGCTATTTCTCGATGTTTCCAAACGTATGGTGGCACGGAGATTGGCTTCTAGTTACCGACAGGGGGACTACAGTAATCCTCGGAAGATCGGACTCGACTATAAAGAGAAAGGGAGTTAGAATGGGGACACTCGACTTCTATAAAGTTGTTGAGTCAATACCGGAAATCGTCAACAGCATGGTTGTGGAGGTAAAGGGGAAAGTCGTTCTCTTCGTTGTGCTTCTCGAAGGAATGAAGCTGACCGAAGAGCTCAAGCAGAAGATAAACGATGAACTTAGAAAGAATCTTGGGCCCCATTTCGTAGCCGACTACATAATCCAAGTTCCGGCAATTCCAATGACGCTGAATTTCAAGAAGCTGGAAGTTCCAATCAAGAAAATCCTGCTCGGATGGGAAGTGCAAAAAGCGGTAAATCTGGATAGCATAATGAACCCTGATGCAGTTTTCAAGGTAATAGAAGCAGCTAAACCGATAATAGAGGAACTCAGGAAGGAAGAGACATGAAAATAGGCATAATAGGAATCGGTCTTACGGATTTCAGGATACACAAGGAGCCATTCTACAATCTAGCTTTTGAGGCAGCAAAAAAAGCTGTAAACGATGCTGGTATAGACAGAGGGGACATTGACAGCTTTGTTCTCGGGGGCTACGATAACCTTGGTGTAGGCAGAACAATTGCAAACATGTACGTAGCCCCCGCTGCAGGGGGGTATTTGAGACATGAGATAAGGGTTGCAGACGACGCAGCCTTTGCGGTTCCGATGGCGTGTATGAGAATTCTCGCGGGATTGAGCGATATCTGTATCGTTGTTGGGTTTAGTGCAACCTCGGAAATCCCGCTGGAGCTCGTGGAGCTCCAAAGCTTAGATCCACTTTTTTACAGACCAACAAATCTGTCAATTTGGGCATACTATGCGATTCAAAAATACGCCTACAGCTCGAAATTCGGGGTTGATGAGGAGAGAATAGCTGAATGCGTTGTTAGGGATAGAAAAAACGCTAGGAACAATCCGTATGCCTTCAAGAGGGAGGAATTAAAACTTGACGATGTGCTGAATTCCGAATACTCTGTTTATCCGCTCCGAAAACTGGAAACTGCAGCAAACTGCGATGGAGCCGTCGCGCTCATACTGGCAGAGGGCACAATAGCTAAAAGGCTCAGCGACAGCGTTGTGTGGATAAATGGGTTCGGATGGAGCAATTCCAATTACTACTTCGAGGATTTCGAAAAACTTCCGGCAACAAAGTTCGCCGCCGAAATGGCACTGAAAAAGGCAAAGATAGACAGCATAAAGGCCTTCGAAAATTACGAGGTTATGGACCTCGTCAGCAATCACCAGCTTATGATACTCGAAGCGCTGGGCCTTGCCGATTGGGGAAAAGGCTATGAAATCGCGGATTCTCTTAACCTAAATTCAAGCGGCGGCGCCCTTTCAACGAATGCCTACGGAACAACAGGTTTGTTCCTTCTGGCCAATGCTGCCCTAAAACTACGCGAAGGACTTTTTGACTGCTCCTTGGTGCATGCGATGAGCGGTTACGCCAGAAGGAGCTGCGTCTCTTTGTTGGGGGTGTGAAAATGAGAAGGGTTGCCATTGTCGGTGTAGGACAAACAAAGTTCAGAACAAGGAGGGAAGATAAAACCCATCCAGAACTTGCCTTTGAAGCTGTGAAAAAGGCACTGGAACATTCAGGTCTGGATATAAATGATATTGAAGCCGTAGTATACGGCTCAATGGATCCATTTGACGGAATTTACCGACCGGAGCTCTGGGATTCAACCTCATCAGGCATCTTTAAGCCACACATGAAGATATCAACCGGAGGAACAACCGGGCTGACAACAGCTCTGGCTGCATACGAACACGTTGCAAGCGGGCTTTTCGATGTCGTGCTGGCCATAGCGGTTCAGAGGGTTGGCGAGTGTGCAGATGCCCAGTCCGTTCTTAACACCGCAGTGGATCCGATTTATGAAAGACATAGCGGAGTTGGAGCAATTCACGTTGCTTCATTCCAAGCAACGAGATACATGCACGAGTTCAAGGCCACGGAAGAGGATATCGCCTGGGTAAGCGTTAAAGATCACAAAAACGCTCTAAAAAATCCATATGCACATATAAAAATGGATGTAACCGTAGAAGATGTTCTGAAAAGCCCCGTAATTTGCTCTCCATTAAAGCTTCTCGAGTGCTGCCCCAGAAGCGACGGCGCAGCGGCAGCAATCTTCGCATCGGAAGAGGTGGCGAAGAAAATAAGGGACAATCCGGCTTGGATCCTAGGGGAGGTGACAATAAGCGACAGCTACTATATCGGCGACAGGCCGAACTTAGCTGTATGGGATTCGCTCGCTTTAGCGGGAAGAAGGCTTTACAGGGCGGTGGGTATCGATGATCCAAAAAAGGATATCGACGTCGCAGAGCTCTATTCGGCATTCTCAATCCAGGAAATCCTAGAACTCGAGGCACTTGGGTTTGCCAGACCAGGAGAAGGTAAGGATTATGCAAAAAATGGTATAACTTTTCCCGATGGAGACATTCCAACCAATCCCTCCGGAGGCGTTCTCTGCACGAACCCAATAGGGGCGAGCGGGCTCATTAGAATGATCGAGGCTTCGCTGCAAGTGATGGGTGAAGCTTCAAATCAGGTTGAGAACGCAAGGGTTGCCCTCGCGCATGCATGGGGCGGAACTTTGCAGTTCCACACGCTTTTTATGGTTTCATCAAGCAAAAAATTTGGGAGGTGATAATTTTGGAAATAGTTGAGTTTGAATCTTTTTGGAACATACCATACAAGCATTCGGCCGGAAAACATGCAAGCAAGTTTTTCAATGCTCTGAAGGAGAAAAAGATACTTGGAGTGAAGTGTCCAAAATGCAACAGAGTTCTAGTACCCCCGAGAGCCTTCTGCGAGCGCTGCTTTGTAGAGTGCAATGATTGGGTTGAACTCAAGGATGAGGGAGTTGTCGAGACGCTGTCTGTCACCTATGTCAAATTCACGGGCCTGCCGGATCCACCGTATGCTGTTGGAGTTGTTAAGCTGGACGGCGCAGACACAGGTTTCCTTGCATATCTCGGCGGAATAGATCTAAAAGACTGGAAGAAAGTGCATGAGAAGTTCAAACCCGGAACCAGGGTTAAGGCCGTCTGGAAGGATAGACCGGAGGGAAAGATTACCGATATATTATATTTTAAACCGGTGGAATTATGAACGGGCTATATTTTGAGGAATTCGAAATTGGAAAAGAAATGGAAACCCCCGGAAGAACCATTACGGAAACAGACGTCGTCCTATTTGCAGGATTAACTGGCGACTGGAACGAATTGCACACAAATGCCGAATTTGCAAAAAATACAATTTTCGGACAGAGAATTGCACATGGGGCTCTTATTTTCTCAATAACTACAGGGCTGCTTGTAAGGCTGGGATTTATCGAGAAGACAATTCTGGCATTCTATGGAATTGACAGACTCAGGTTTACGAATCCCGTTTTCATAGGGGACACGATAAAGGCGGTGGGAAAGGTTGTGGCCAAGGAAGATAAAGGAAACTACGGAGTTGTAACAATAGAGTGCAAAACCGTGAAGCAGACCGGTGACGTTGTCATGAAATGCGAATTGAAGGTTGCCGTGAAAAAGAAGGTGATCGGATGAATTTCGATTTCACGGAAGAGCAGAGAATGATTGCCAATTCCGCAAAGGAGATCGCCCAGGATTTTCCTCCAGAATACTGGAGAGAAAAAGATGAAAAAGGAGAGTTTGCCGACGAGTTTTTCAAAGCGGTAGCCAAGGCGGGATTTTTCGGCATAGTTATCCCCGAGGAGTATGGTGGAAGCGGATACGGAATGACAGAGCTGCTGATAGCAATGAAAGAGCTGGCAGCAAATGGATGTGGGGCCGGAGGTGTATGGTATCTTGTGCTAACAGAGGTATTCGGAGCCCTACCGATTGTGAGGTACGGAAATGAGGAACAGAAGAGGAAATACTTGCCAAAAATAGCAAAAGGAGAACTAGAATGTTGCATGGCCCTTACAGAGCCGGATGCGGGAACAAACACGCTCGCCATAAAAACAAAGGCTGTGAGAAGCGGGGATGAATGGATCGTAAACGGAAACAAGATCTTCATAAGCGGGATTGACAGAGCCGGGCTAATGCTGCTGATCGCGAGGACCACTCCAGCTGAGGAGGCTCCAAAGAGAACCTTAGGAATCACACTCTTTCTCGTGGAATTGCCAAACAAGTCTGTAAAATGGAATCCAATTCCAAAGCACGGAATAAACTTCTCTAAGACCTGTGAAGTTAGCATAAGCGATCTAAAACTTGGAGAAGATTCAATCCTGGGAGAAAGGGACCTTGGATGGTACTTGCTTCTTGATGTTCTAAATCCCGAGAGAATGAGTGCTGCAGCGGGAGCAATTGGCGGTTCAGAGCTTGCAATTCGGAAGGCAGTCGAATATTCCAAAAAGAGAAAGGTTTTCGCAGATCCTATCGGTAGCTACCAGGGCCTGCAGTTCCCGCTGGCCGAGGCATTTGCAAGTTTAAAGTGCGCAGAGCTTATGATGTTCAAGGCCTCCTGGCTTTACGATACGAAGTTCAAGATAGAGGATGTGAAGGATCCAAGGAAAAGGGTTGAGATGGCGGCTGTTTTTAAGGAGATTGGGGATGCAGCAAATTTGGCAAAGGTTGTTGCCGTTGAAGCGGCGATAAAGGCTTGCTACTGGGCAATGCAGGTTTTCGGTGGCTACGGCTATGCAAAGGAATACGATGTCGAAAGATGGTGGAGAGAGGTCAACCTGCTCCGGCTTGCCCCTGTTACCCAGCAGATGGCGCTGAACTACATTGCCGAGCACATCCTTGGAATGCCACGTAGCTACAGGGTGTAGATTTTAACTATAAATTTTTAAACTCAAAAATCTTTTAATTTTTAATGCCAAGAAAGAGGCGGATACAGACAACGATAAGCGATGAAGCTTACAGGATTATAGAAAGGCTTAAGGAAAAATACGGGAACATGAACGCAGTTATAGAGGAGGCTTTGAGATTGCTGGAGAGAAGGGAAGAAATGATATCGGAAGATGATTTGTTGCTGATCAGACTCATAAGGGATCTAGATTTCACCGGATGCGGAAAAACGCAGTATCTTCATTTGGTAAAGGGTGAGATAGACAAGGCCGTTACCAACAGCATGATGGAGATAGCAGTTGAATGGTTCCTAAAAAAGCCTTTCAATGAAATTAGCCTGCTCGAATTTCTTGAAACATTAAAGAGGGGCTGGAAAATTTTAAACAGAGCGGATTATATAGAAGTGAAGAAGGAAAGTGATTGCATCTTCTTTCTTTGTGAACATTCTATGAGGAGCCGAGAGGTAAGTGAGTTTTTATGCAAGCATGTTTTGTTTATATATGAAAAGTATTATTCCAACAAATGGGATGTAAGAGTAAACGTTTCTGCAAACGGTTTTACCATGAAATTCTGTCAAAAATTGTGAGTACGCAAACTGATTCGGCGTGACAAGATTTAAGTTTATGCTCATTAAAAATAAGGATATGGCTGTGGAGAGATACGAGGGTTTTCCGTTTGTGGCTAGATTTAGATGGACTGCTGGAGAGATCCACGAGGTTTTCCTTGAAAAAATGAAAGAGGGAAAAATTGTCGGAGCAAAGTGCGACTGTGGCTACGTTGTAGTACCGCCCAGAATAATATGCCCGAAATGCCTAAAAAAGCTCGGCCAGAGTAACTTGGTGGAGTTGCCCCAGAAAGGAGTTGTTTTATCGAAAACGGATGTCAAATTCAAAATGGATTCGGCAGGGAATTTTGAAAAAACAGATGAAATACTTGTTGCTGTAAAAATCAACGGTGCTAATTCTATTCTTTTTCTGAAAGCACTCGAAGCAGTTGAAATCGGTGATGAGGTTGAAATTGTTTGGAAAGAGGAAAGGGAAGGAATTCCAGGGGACATTTTAGGTGTTAGAGGTGTTAAAAAATGAAGATGGGGATCGTTGGTTTTTACGCCCTTCCACAGACTTACGACGTCGAAATGACAAGAGAAGAATCAGTGTTCGCAGCCGCAAAGAAGGCGCTGAAAGATGCAGGACTTGAAAGGGAAGATATAGACACGGTCGTAAGCGCTTCTTCGGATTTCTACGATGGAAGGACGATATCGAGTTCGATGCTTATCGGAGCATCTGGGGCCTATTTGAAGGATGAGAGCAAAGCGGAAGAGGATGGCTTGTTTGCAGTACTTTATGCAATTCAGAGGCTCAAAACCTACCACAGAACGGCACTAGTTGTTGCCCACACGCATAGCTGGACTTTCAATCCCCACAAGGTAAGCACTTTCATGCTGGATCCTCTTTTCGATAGGCACAACGATTTGCTGAACGATATCACTCTCGCGGCCTTGCAGGCTAATGCATACATGCACAGCTACAGGGTTTCTGAAGAAGACATCGCGCTTGCAGCCCTCAAAAATCTTGAGAATGCATCCAGAAATCCTCTAGCCTTCAGGAGAATTGCTGGAATTACATTGGATGAAATACTTGATTCGGAGATATATTCAACCCCAATTAGGGAGCTTACAATGGCCCCCTGCTGTGATGGCGCAGCTGCGGTAGTTCTGGCCAGAGAAGACGTGATCGAGGATCTTTCACTAGATGCAGTATGGATAGAAGGAGTTGGAGCGGCCACGGATAGCTACATCAGGGACCGGGATCTGCTGGAAATGAATTCCCTAAGCATAGCGGCTAAAAAAGCCTATGAAATGTCCGGAATTAACAATCCTCTTGACGAAATAGATTTTGCAGAAGTTAACGAGAGATTTGCGTACCAGGAATTGATGATCTACGAGGCGCTCAAACTCTGCCAGAAGGGAAGGGGAAAATATCTGATAAGATCTGGAATCACCGAAAAGGATGGAGATTTTCCCGTTAACATAAGCGGGGGATCAATGGGAGGGGATTCAATCATAGCAAACGGCCTTTACAGGTTAATAGAGGCTGCAAAACTGATAAAGAGGGGATTCGGCGAAAAGGCACTCGTTCACTCCCAGTGGGGGTTGCTTGCCCAGAAAAATATTGTATTCGTTTTGAGGGGTGAATGAAATGAGGAGAGTTGCAATAATAGGCTGTGGACAAACGAAGCATGGCAGGAGAACAGATATAAACCAAGCCGAAATGGTCTCGGAAGCTGTCTGGAAGGCAATAGAGGATGCAGGAATAGGAATAGAAGACGTAGAAGCATTTGCTGTTGGAAACATGCAGGGATTTGGTGGCATAGCTCATCCGGAAATGATATTCTCCGACTACATCGGAGCATTTGGAAAACCTGTTCAGAGAGTTGCGACCGGCGGTACCGTAGGAGGATCGGTTGCGCAGCTGGCCTATTACCAAGTAGCCTCGGGCATGTTTGACGTTGTTGTTGCGGTTGCCTGGGAAAAACACAGCGACAGCGCTGAACCCGGGGCGACGACCGGACTTCTGCATGTTGCCTTTGCAAACCTCAGCTACATGTTCAAGAAGGGTTTAGACATGAGATCGTTCGCAATCATGGGCCTTGCCGGTGCGGCGGCCGGAATATCCGCCTACCAGGCCGCACAATACATGGCCAAATCAGGTTGCAGGATCGATCATTATGACATGGTCGCGGCCAAGGCAAGAAGAAATGCTGCCAAAAACAAGTATGCACACTTAAAATGGCCAGATTGCCGCCCAGAGGATATTGCAAAAACTGAAATGCTTATCTGGCCAATGAGATTTGGACATGTCTGTCCAGCAAGCGATGGGGCTTCTGCGATCGTTCTCGCAAGCGAGGATGCAATCAAAAGACTTAAACCCGAAAGACCCGTTGCATGGATCCTGGGCGCTGCAGCTTATGCGGATGAAGAGGCGGATCAGGGAGAATCCTATCAGGGCACAGGAGTTCTGGATTACGCAGCTCAGATAGGATGCATTCTTTCCGCTAAGAAAGCTTATGAGAGAGCAAAAATATCGGATCCGAGAAAAGAGGTGGACATGGCCGAAATTTATGCACCCTTCCCCCATCAGGAACTGATGTTCAGCGAAAAGCTTGGATTCTTCGACGAAGGTACGGCATGGAAAGCCGTGGAGGAAGGGATAACCGAAATAGACGGGGACTTTCCAATATGCCCCTCTGGCGGCGTAAATGCAACAAATGCCATCGGCAGCTCAGGTCTGCAGAGAGTTCTAGAGTGTGCGCTTCAGATCATGAAGAAGGCAGAGGATCACCAAGTTCCGAAGGACGTCGAGGTGGCAGTTGCACACGCCTGGGGCGGACAGGTGCAATTCAATACTGTTACTGTTTTATCAGACAAGCCCAAGAGGTGGTAAAGATGCCACTCATCAAGGAGAAGTTCAAGGAAACGAAGAGAGTTTTTGGAGAGTGGAATGTTGGTGCCTACCGCTGGAAAGCGCCAGAGGGTTATCTGGATGATTTCATAAAAGCTCTTGGAGAGAAAAAGATCTTGGGAACTCTATGCAGCGGGTGCGGAAGAATTTATGTTCCGCCCAGAGAATTCTGCAGCAGATGCTTCAGAAAGATAGAGACAAAAACGATTGTAAGCAATTTCGGGACCCTTCTCGCATTTTTGGTCTCGCCACCACTGACGAAGGGCAAAGTTCTGATAGCAGGGATAGATGCTGTAGAAAGCGGATGGCTGAAGGAAGGCGAGGAAATAATTCTTGGAATAGTCAATTTCGATGGGACTTCATCGAAACTCGTTCTACCCGTGCTGAACGTGAAGCCCACAGATGTATTCGTTGGCATGAGGGTTAGGGCAGTATTTTCCGAACAGCCCAAAGGGTCGCTATCCGATCTTATCGGCGTTGAACCGGCGGAGCAAGTGAAATTTTAAACTTTTTTCCCTTAGAATTTTTTATCAGTTTATTTGGGTAAATATTGCTCATAATGGAGCATAAGAAATATTAAATTGCTCAAAATAGTTAAACTTATGGAGAGGAAGCTAAAGTATGAAATATTAATTAAAAAAGCGCTCTTTTATCCGCTGCACGCATGTCCGGAGAAGGAGATAGTTTACAGAGACGAACACAGGTACAACTATGCAAAGTTCTACGAAAGGCTCCAAAGGCTGGCAAGCGGATTGGAGGGGATGGGAATAAAGGATGCAAAGATCGGATTCATAGACTGGAACAGCTATCAGTATCTCGAGGGAATGTTTGCCATACCAATGATGGGGTCTGTTATCCACTACATCAACATAAGGCTCGCACCGCAGGAAATTGTATATACGATAAATTATGTAAAGGATGATTACATCGTTTTGGGAAAGGATTTTGTTCCTCTTGCAGAGAGAATAGCGGCCCACGTGCCAAGCGTAAAAGGATGGATTTTAACCGAAGAAGTTGAAACAAAGCTGAAGCCCTGCTATTACTATGAGGATATAATAAAAAGCGGTTCAAACTACGAGTTTCCAGAATTCGATGAGAATAAAACTGCATGCATATACTTCACTTCCGGAACCACCGGATTGCCAAAGGCCGTTTACTTCTCGCACAGAAATGTTGTAATGCAATGCATCATCAACGGACTTGCTCTATCACTGAATCCATCACCGACCAGACTTTCCTCAGCTGATGTTGTGATGCACATACCACCGTTCTTCCACGGGATGGGTTGGACTTTTCCATACCTTACAACAATGTTCGGGATGAAACAAGTACTCCCCGGAAGATATGAACCAAAAATGATGCTTGAACTGATAAAAAGGGAAAAAGTAAACTTCGCAGCCGGAGTTCCGGTTTTTCTGAGGATGCTCATAGACTCGCCCGAAAGTCCGCAGTATGCTGAATACCTGAAGGGTCTGAAATTCGTCTGCGACGGAGAGCATCCTCCTAGAATTCTGTTTGAGAGGGCAAAGAAAATGGGAATAGAGATGATTGAAGCATTCGGAATGAGCGAGGGCGTCGGCTTTACATTCTCGGTTCTGAAGGACTACATGCTAGACTGGCCCTGGGAGAAGCAGGTGGAATTCCTAAACAAAGCGGGATTGCCCGCGCCTCTTGTGGAGGTAAAGATCGTTGATGAAAGCGGCAAGCCTGTACCGAGGGATTTCAAGACAATGGGAGAAATACTGATAAGGAGTCCAGGGCTCACTGAGGGCTACTGGATGAATGAAGAGAAAACCAAGGAATCCTGGACCACAGATGGCTGGTTCAAAACGGGCGATTTGGGTATATGGGATAAGGAAGGCTACATCCTGATCCTGGACAGGGCAAAAGATGTTATAAAGAGCGGAGGGGAATGGATTAGCTCCGTTCGACTTGAGGACATAATCTTAACACATCCGGCCGTTAACGAGGTTGCAGTTATAGGTGTGAGGAGTGAAAAGTGGAGCGAAAGACCGATTGCAGTCGTAACACTGAAACCCGGAGCGGAGGCAAAAGAGGAGGACATCAGGGAATTTCTTATGAAAAACTACGTCGAAACTGGAAAGATTCCAAAATGGTGGCTTCCTGACAGGATTTTCATAGTTAAAGAGATACCAAGAACGAGTGTCGGAAAGATAAACAAAAGAGTGATACGGGAACAGTATAAGGAGCTTGTATTGCCTTAATGCCTATGCTGGGAATAGGGTAGAAATATAAAGGACATAAAACCGGAAGAAGTAAACAGAATCTGGTTAAAGTACTACGACAAAGGAGTTAGGGAAAAACTGGATTATCCACTAATTCCGGTTTACAATTTTTTAGATGAAACAAAAAAGTACCTGAAAAACCCGCAATAATATTTTTCGGAAAGAAGATAACGTACGGAGAACTAAAAGAACTAAAAGACTTACAACTGAAAGCTCGCCCTTCAGGGCGGGGAGGAGGTCAGCGCCAGCCGGAATTAACGAGGAGGGCTTTTGATGATGATGGATTCTTCCACACCGGAGATCTCTTCCAGATAGTGAGCGATCGGCTTATAGCTTTCTTTGACAGAAAAAAGGACATAATAGTTCAGAGAGTTCAACATAAGCTCAGCTGAAGTTGAGGATATACTGAAGAAACACCCGAAAATACTGGACGCGGCGGTCGTCGGATATCCGGAAAAAAGGCTTGGGGAGAGAGTTTGCGCCTTTGTT
>CAYXCK010000011.1:0-27097 GCA_964463575.1 uncultured archaeon | reverse complement strand
TTGTAAAATTTGAAAAAAGTGGTGAAAACTCCTGGTTGCTGATAAAGACAAAAGATTGAGAAAAAAATTTTAAACTTTCGCCCAAGTCTTTGGCTATGAAGGAAATTCCTCTCCCGGAGGTAAACATAGGAACGGTCGGTCACGTTGATCATGGTAAAACAACTCTAGTTGCTGCATTAAGTGGTGTATGGACTGATAGACATAGTGAGGAAATAAAAAGAGGAATCTCGATAAAGCTTGGTTATGCCGATGCAACTTTTCGCAAGTGCCCACAATGCGAGGGCTATCAAGCTTACACAACCGAAACTATTTGCCCAATTCACGGAGTAGAGACAGAAATTCTAAGAACTGTTAGTTTCGTCGACAGTCCTGGACATGAAATGCTGATGGCCACCATGCTAAGCGGTGCAGCTCTTATGGATGGAGCAATACTGGTTATAGCTGCAAACGAAAAATGCCCGCGCCCTCAAACGAGAGAACATCTTTCTGCATTGGAGATAATAGGTGTAAAACAGATAGTGATAGTACAAAATAAGATAGACACAGTTCCTAAGGAAAGAATTCTAGAAAGCTATAAAGAAATAAAGGAATTTGTAAAGGGGACAGTCGCCGAAAGTGCACCTATAATTCCAGTTTCTGCCCAACAGAAAGTAAATACAGATGCACTAATATATTCAATCGAAAAAACTATCAAAACACCTCCAAGGGATCTCCAATCGCCGCCACTCATGCAGATTGCAAGAAGCTTTGACGTCAACAAACCAAAAACAAATCCTAAAAACCTTATGGGAGGAGTCGTTGGAGGTAGCTTAATGAGAGGTAGGCTCAGAGTTGGTGACGAGATCGAGATAAGACCAGGAATAAAAGGAGAAAGAGACTGGATGCCAATAACGACGAAGGTCGAGAGTATAATGGCCTCTGGCAGGTTTATAGAAGAAGCTAGACCGGGTGGTTTAATAGGCGTTGCCACTAAACTTGACCCCTTCCTTACAAAGGCAGATAACTTGGTGGGAAATGTATTAGGTCATCCTAACGAGCTACCACCGGTTCTAAATGAGTTCACAATGGAAACAAAACTCTTCAAAAATGTAGTAGGTCTGGAAGAAAGTGTAAGCGTTGAAAAGATAAAAACCAACGAACCGCTCATGCTTGCTGTAGGAACGGCAATTACGCTCGGAGAAGTTAAATCCGTAAGAGATGGAATCGTAGAGGTTTCACTTCGACGCCCCGTTTGCGCCGAATCCAAATGGAGAGTTGCAATCAGCAGAAGAGTTGGGGGGAGATGGAGACTGATAGGTTCAGGTATAATCGTCTAATCTTCGATACCAATGCGCTGATATACGCCGTTAAGAACAAGATTGACCTCACCCAGTTTGAGATTCTGGTTCCTTCCACTGTTTTGAGAGAACTCGAAGAACTTGAGAAAAAATTGAATAGAGAAGACAAAATAGCCGCCAGAATTGCCCTGAAAATAGCCAAACAGTCTCAGACTGTTGAAAGTGGTGAAGGAGACCAAGGAATAATCGAGGTGGCAAAAAGACTTGGCCTATGTCTTGTTACAAACGATAAAGAATTAAGGAAGAAAGCTGAAAAACTTGGAATTCCTACGGGATGCGTAAAGCTGGGCAAGATCTTTTTCAGTTGATTATCGTATAATCTCCAAGAACGCCTTCTGCTTCATCCATTTTTTCTCTATGCTGCTTTAAGAAGCTCAAAAGTAAATCCTCAGCAAATTTTTTACATTGTCCACAAAGAATTCTGCCACAAATACAATCTTCCCTTATTCTTTCGAGTTCTTTATCGTCTTCGATCAAATGATACGTGTAAAATTCAAAGATTACGCATTTTTCTGGCTCTCCTCCAAGCCTTCTTTGCTCTTCCGCGGTTGCTCTTCCCCCAGTTAAGGCATTTCTAATTTTTTTAACTGCATTTTCCGGTTTTTCGAGCAGTGAAATGTAGCTTTCAGGTTTGCTCGAGCTCATCTTTCCTCCTGTAAGACCAGTGATAAATCTGTGGTAGATTGAGCTTGGGGGGATGAAAGCATAACCGCCCAGCTCAACTTCAAGCTTCCTAACTTCCTCTTCTATTTTTTCAGAATCACCAAATATATCCAAGTGACCCGAATGTCTCCTGAAATCGAAACCTAATCTCTCAAGTTTTTCAAGCATTCCCTCTTTTTTGCTTCTAACTCTCAAACCGTTCCCAATCTTTTCAAAAGAAAAAATGCTTATCCTCGAAGCGATATCCCTTGTAAGTCTAAGATGGGGATCTTGGTCTGCACCAACTGGAACTACAACCGGCTTTGGACCACCGAATTCTTTAAGCTGGGGTTGTAGAATGTCTGCCGACTGAATCAAGGAAACTAATACTTTTGAAATCTGTGATTCCCCAGATAATCCATATATTGCTCTCATTTCACTAAAATTAACTTCTGACGATAGTTCCATTGCTAAATTCTTCACTTTTTCATTCTTAGACTGGAAATAGATCAGAGAATTTTTATTATCTAAACCGAGAGCTATTATGCTCTTAACGTAAATCATACCTATTTCTTTCGTTTTCTCCCAGCTTATTCCCCTAACTAAATGCGCTTCCATGTCAGCAATTGCAATGAATGCTTTTGCCCCCATTTTCTGATGCCAAATTATTTCCTCCATTGTCATCTTATGCCCAAAATGTATTTCACCAGAAGGCATAAAACCAGACATAACAGAAAACTCTCTTCGCTTTTCTATGGCCTCCAATATCTTCTCGTAGTCTCTGTGGCCGAAAATCACACCCCTGCGCATTAGTCTATGGGGATTCGGAATTGATCGAATTAATCCAGCAAAGGGGGATATCCCAAATTCCTCCAATAGTTTGCAATAGTCAACTACTCCCTCAACTTCCCAAGGTGTGATCACGGGCCTAAGTTCTCATTAGATTAATATTCTTTGTGTAAACTGAAGTCAATGATCCAGATAATGGGTGCAGGTGCTCTGGGTTCCCTAATTGGTGGTCTGATACAACTTTCAGGAAAGGAAGTTATTTTCGTAGCACGGGGTAAACAGCTGCAGAAACTGAAAGAGAAACTGGTCATTACAGGCCTATTGGATGCAGAACTAAACGTCAGAGTTCTAGAAAAACCGGTAGATGCAGAGATAACCTTCTTTACCGTAAAGGCATACGACACCGAAAGTGCTGGGAAAATGTTATGCGAAGTTAATCCAGGAATAGTTTGCACCCTTCAGAACGGAATAGGGGTTGAGGAGATTCTCAGAAAATACGTCAAAAAAGTGATCCGCGGTGTAACCAGCTATGGGGCAAATTTAATTGATTACGGTAAAGTTATGTACGCAGGTAAAGGTTTCGTTTATCTTCCAAAAGGTGAAGACTCCAAGAAAATTGCAAAAGTTCTGGAAGAAGCTGGAATGAATGTGGAAATCGTTGAGAACATCGATTTTTTTATCTGGGCCAAGGCTGTTGTGAACTCAGTAATAAACCCACTGACTGCTATTTGTAGAGTTAGAAATGGCCATATTATTGAAAACATGGATATATGGGAGATTGCAGAAAAAATTGCAAGAGAGGGGCAAGCTCTAATGGAGAAGCTTGGTTACAAATTTGATGCAGTATCTGAAGTAAAAAAAGTTGCTAAAATGACTGCAAAAAACAAATCCTCGATGCTGCAAGATGTGCTAAGGGGAAAGAGGACAGAGATTGATTATATAAACGGAGAGATAGTTAGGAAATGCGATGAATTCGGATTGAGTTGCGAATATAATAAGATGATTTGGAAACTCGTGAAAGGGTTGGAATATGGAATTTCTCTACGTGATCCTGATATCCGCGATGCCTATTCTTGAACTTCGAGCAGGTCTACCGATTGCCATATACCTTGGATTTAGACCTACCGAAGCTTACATGCTAGCAATTTTTGGCAACTTTTTACCAGTCCCATTCCTACTCATCCTATTAGAAAGGCTCCTAATCTTTGCAAAAAAATTCAAGACAATCTGGAGATTTTACGACATAATTTCAAAAAGAGTCGAAACGAGAAAAAAAATCATCGAAAAATTTGGTTATTTCGGACTAGCACTGTTTGTTGCAATCCCAGTTCCCGGTACGGGTGCTTGGACTGGATGCTTGCTATCATTCCTACTCCGATTAAACATTTTAAAATCTTCGATTGCTATTTTTAGCGGAATAGTGATTGCCGGGCTCATCATTCTTATACCAATAATCGGGTTAGACTTCCTCGGATTGATTTGAAATGATACATTTCCGTGATCAAAAACTTAAAAAAGCCTGAGAAATAAGCTGGTGGGCTGATGAATGATGATGCAAGGAGGTGAAAGATGGTGTACGTGAGATTTGAGGTTCCACAGGACTTGCAGAATGAAGCTCTTGCACTACTTGAAAAGGCGAGAGAATCGGGAAAAGTAAAAAAAGGGACAAACGAGACTACTAAAGCAGTAGAACGCGGGCTGGCAAAACTGGTGTATATAGCGATGGATGTCGACCCGCCCGAAGTGGTCGCGCATTTACCCTTGCTCTGTGAGGAAAAAAACATCCCCTATATATACATAAAAAGCAAAACAGAGATAGGCAAAGCCGTAAAGATAGACGTAAGCTGCGCTTCTGCTGCGATAATAGATGAGGGAAATGCCAAAAAGGAACTCGCAACCGTTTTGGAGAAGCTAAGGGGGATTAGAAAGTGATGAATTATGGAGGAAGATATCCAGCCGGCAGAGGTCGTTGAGATAATAGGAAGGACCGGAATGCATGGCGAAGTTACACAGGTCAAAGTTAAAATACTCGCTGGAGAGAACATGGGCAGAATAATTACAAGAAATGTTTTTGGTCCCGTTAAGGTTGGAGATGTGTTGATGATCAAGGAGACTTCACGAGAGGCAAGGAAATTGACGGTGAAGTGATATGGAATTCAAAGTATGCTCATTCTGTGGTTATGAAATAGAGCCAGGAACTGGTAAGAGCTTGGTTAGGAAAGACGGAAAAATTTTGTATTTCTGTAGCGGAAAGTGCGAAAAGAACTACAGATTAGGAAGAAGTCCGAGAAAGCTTAAATGGACAAAATACTACGAAAAAGGGAGGTAAGTTTCTGTGGAAAGAACTTTTGTGATGGTTAAACCCGACGGTGTCCAGAGAGGACTTGTAGGAGAAATAATTTCAAGATTAGAGAGAAAAGGACTGAAAATAGTTGCAATCAAAATGCTTAAAATTCCAATGGAAATGGCAGAGAGACACTATGAAGAGCACAAAAACAAGCCATTTTTCAGTTCGCTTATATCTTACATCACTAGCGGTCCCGTAATTGCAATGGTCGTAGAAGGGAAGAATGCTGTAAAAGTCGTTAGAAAACTAGTTGGAGCTACAAATCCGGCTGAGGCTGAACCGGGAACTATAAGAGGAGATTTTGGTCTAGATCTGGGGAGAAACGTTGTTCATGCCTCTGACTCAATCGCATCGGCTGAGAGAGAGATAAGGCTATTTTTCAGAGATGAGGAGATCCTAAACTACGAAAGAGATCTCGATGCTTGGGTATACGAGAAATGAGCGAAATAAGGACACCAATTGTAGCCGTACTTGGTCATGTAGACCACGGAAAGACAACCATATTGGATAAAATACGGAAGACAAAAGTAGCGGCGAAAGAAGCAGGTGGGATTACACAACACATTGGTGCAACTGAGATCCCAATAAAGATGATTGAAGAGATCTGTAAGGAGATTTGGCGGCCTAATATAAAAATTCCTGGGCTTCTCTTTATTGACACTCCCGGTCACAAAGCTTTCACAAACTTGAGAAAAAGGGGTGGAGCTTTAGCTGATCTTGCAATTCTAGTCGTAGACATCATAGAAGGAACAATGCCGCAAACTGAGGAAGCACTTTCAATATTAAGGACTTTTAAAACCCCATTCGTAATAGCCGCAAACAAGATCGACAAAATCCCCGGATGGCAAAGTAGAGAAGGATCCTTTCTGAAAAACTACGCATTACAGGAAGAATTCGCCAAGAAAAACCTTGAAACAAGAATTTATGAACTTATCGCAGACTTTTACAAATTTGGTTTCAATTGCGAAAGATTTGACAGAATAAAGGACTTCACAAAAACGGTCGCAATAATTCCGGTATCGGGGTTTACCGGTGAGGGAATTCCGGAACTTCTGATGGTTCTACTTGGACTTGCTCAAAGATATTTAACAAGCAGTTTGAAACTCCAAGTAGAGGGAAAAGCAAAGGGAACAATTCTGGAAATAAAAGAAGAGAGAGGTGTCGGAGTTACATGCGACGCGATAATCTACGATGGAACTTTAAAAGTTGGTGATAGAATCGTAATAGGGGGAAAAGATGACGTTATAGTAACAACTATAAAAGCAATACTAAAACCACCTCCAGCTAAAGAAATGAGAGTAGAGAGTAAGTTTCAGCGAGTTGAAAAGGTAACAGCGGCTGCGGGAATCAAGATAGTAGCTCCAAATCTCGAGAAAGCCATCGCTGGCAGCGAATTCGAAGTAGTCGAAAGTAAAGAGGATATCGAAAGATTCCGTGAGAGAGTGAGGAAAGAATATGAAGAGATAGCCATAAAAACAGAAGGAGAAGGGATAATTCTAAAAACCGATGCGATTGGATCACTCGAAGCTATGATAAATGAATTAAAAACCCATCAAATTCCTATAAAAAAAGCTGAAGTTGGAGAAGTTGATAAAAGAGACGTTGTTGAAGTTTCAACAAACAAGGAGGACTTAAACAAGGCAATTTTGGCTTTTAACGTGAAAATACTGCCGGAAGCAATTGAAGAGGCGCAGAAATACGAGGTGAGAATTTTCGAGGGGAACATAATTTACACAATAATCGAGTCCTTTTTGAAATGGAGAGAAGAATTGAGGCTCATAAAAGAGAAACAAAAGATAGAGGCATTGATAAAGCCGGGGAAGATAAAACTATTAAAGGAGTTCATCTTCAGAAGAAGCAAGCCAGCGATTATTGGTGTAAAAGTTGTAGCAGGTGAATTAAAAAGGGGTTCGATTCTAATAAAACCCGACGGTAGCAAAGTTGGGGAGGTAAAAAGCATGCAGAAAGAAGGAAAAAACATAGCTGTTGCCGGAATGGGGGAAGAACTGGCTATAGCAATAGATGATGTGACCATAGGTAGACAGCTCGAAGGAGATGAAATTCTATACGTTGAAATACCAGAGAAGCATGCTAAAATAATAGAAAAGGAGTTGATATCCTCCCTTGATGAAGAAACCAAAAAAGCATTTTTCGAATATTTAGAAATAAAAAGGAGAGATAACCCTCTCTGGGCAAAATAGAAAATTTTTTAATTTAAAATTCAAGTTTTTTGTATGAAGCTTGAGGATGTAAAAGTTATAGGTGTTGTTGGTGCTGGAGTGATGGGTCACGGAATAGCCCAAGTGGCAGCAAGGAGCGGGTATGAAGTTATCCTTGTTGATATAAACGAAGAAGTTCTAAAAAAAGCGCTAGAAAATATTAAAAGCGGTCCCTATGGATTGCAAAGACTTGTTGAGAAAGGAAAGATGACAAAAGAAGAAATGGAGAGATGTATGGAAAGAATTAAGACTTCTACAAGCTATGAAAGCCTTAGAAACGTAGATTTCTTGATAGAAGCAGTTCCCGAAAATCTGGAGCTAAAAAGAAAAGTTTTTGCACAGCTTGACAAAATCTGCAAAAAGGAGGCAATCTTTGCAACGAATACTTCCGGAATACTTGTTTCCAGTATTGCAACTTCTGTTGAAAGAAAGGATAAATTCATAGGAATGCACTGGTTCAATCCAGCTCCAGTTATGAGGCTCATAGAAGTCGTAAGGGGGGCCCTAACCTCCTACGAAACTTTCGAGATAACTGTTGAGCTTTCTAAGAAATTTGGAAAAGTTCCGATTCCCGCGAACGATGCTCCTGGATTTTTCACAACTAGGTTTATAAATTCATGGCTGGTTGAGGCGATAAGACTTTACGAGAATGGTATAGCCGGAATAAAAGAAATAGACGAAATGTGCAAGCTAGCTTTTGGCTTTCCTATGGGTCCGTTTGAACTCATGGACCTAATAGGTCTTGATACAGTTTTGCATATTGCAGAATACTTATACAATGAAACAAAGGAAAAACACTATGCTCCACCAATAACACTTAAAAAATTAGTCTTCTCTGGATACCTCGGGGACAAAAGGTTCAAATTCGGCAGCAGAGGGGGATGGTACGATTTTTACGGAATTAAAAAATAATTTGTTCCATCGTTAGGTTTAAATAGTCCAAAATTTTTTTTATGTTAAAAAATTATTTAAAACTCAGCAAAACTTAAATACTAATGAAAGTACCTGAGTTCGGTGATTGCGGATGTTATCAGAATTTATCCTGACAGATGAACAGAAAGCGATAAAAGAAGCTGCAAGAGAGTTTGCAGAAAAAGAATTCCCGAAATATGCTGAGGAATGCGACAGAGAGGAGAAGTTTCCATTTGAGTTGTGGAAAAAAGCTGCAGAATTGGGCTTTATCGGAATGAGTTTTCCAGAGGAATACGGTGGCCAAGGGGCCGGAATTCTAGATTCCTGCCTAGTGGTTGAAGAATTTTGGAGAGTCGACGGTGGACTTGGGCAAATTCTGAGCTCAACTTTTGGATCAGAACAAATACTAATGTTTGGAAATGAAGAACAGAAGAAAAAGTACCTTCCACCTCTCGCAAAAGGAAAAGCAATTTGTTGCGCTTGTTATACCGAACCACAGGCTGGTAGCGATGTTGCCGGAATCAAAACAAGAGCTGACAAAGTTGGAGATGAATACGTCATAAATGGAACCAAAATGTTCATAACAAACGGAACGATTGCCGATTACTATCTGGTTCTGGCCAGAACCGACCCGAATCCACCGAAAAGACACCACGGAATGAGTGTTTTCATCGTTGAAAAGGGAACTCCGGGACTCGAAGCAAAAAAGCTCAAAAATAAACTTGGCATTAGAGCTAGCGATACAGCTGAAGTTGTGTTCAAAAATGTTAGAGTTCCGAAAGAGAATCTAATTGGACAGGAGGGACAGGGATTCTATCAAACCATGATATTCTTTAATGTAACAAGAATACCTGTCGCTTTCCAAGCTGTAGGAATTGCTCAGGGGGCATTTGAACTAGCATTTAACTATGCAAAGAACAGAGAAGTTTTTGAACAAAAGCTTATCGATTTCCAAGTGACTCAGGACAAGCTTGCAAAAATGAGAACAAAACTCGAAGCGGCAAGGCTTCTAGCATATCAGGCTGCCTACTTCCAGGATAAGATGGGTATGCCGGATCCTGGTTTAACCGCTATGGCAAAATACTACTGCGCTCACGCTGCACAAGAAATAGTGAATGAGGCTCTACAAATCTACGGTGGTTATGGCTACCTGAACGAACAGGCCATCGCAAGAATGTACAGGGATGTAAGAATTCTGGAAATCTATGAGGGGACAAGGGAAATAGAGATCGAGATAATAGCCAGATCGCTAATGGGCAAGATCCCATCTAGGCTGGCATCGATAAGAAAGCATCCCCTCATGTAATTTTTTGGTGAGTATTTATGGAAGAAGTCTATATAGTGGATTTTCTGCGTTCCGCATTCTCCCGTTCTCGCCCTAAAGAACCTGAAAGAGACGTGTATAACAAGATAGACATGCCGGCAGTTGCAGCCATGCTCGTAAGAGAGATGATAAACAGAACCAACATAGACCCAAGAGATATCGGCGATGTAATAACTGGGTGTACGATGCAAATGGGAGAAAACTGGTTATACGGTGGTAGAATAATAAATCTGCTAGCAGAGTTACCAATAGAAGTCCCGGCACAGGGAACCGAAAGGGTCTGCATATCTGGAATGTCTGCAATGCACCAATGTGCAATGGAGATAATGCTCGGTTACAGCGACATAACAATCGCATGTGGCATTGAACACATGACCCATTTACCAATGCAACCAGATCTGAATCCACACATGGGAATCTCTCCAACTTTAATGCAAAGAGCTGATCTGATTCAAAAATACGATCTGATGACTGCTATGAGCATGGGATTAACTGCAGAAAAACTTTTTGAGAAATGGAAGGAAAAACTTGGTTGGACAAAAAGAGATCTCGACGAATGGGGTGTTAGAAGCCACAAACTCGCAGCCGAAGCTTTGAAGAAGAACTACTTCTTGAGTGGGGAAGGATATCCAACAAAAAGAAAGGGGGAAATCTTGCCCATTGAAGTCGAACTTTCAGATGGAAGCAGAAAAGTAATCGACGTAGATCAATCCATAAGACCCGACACCACACTTGAAGCTGTTGAAAGGTTACCTCCTGCATTTAAGCCAGGTGGAGTTATAACTGCGGGAAATTCTTCCCCACTAAATGCCGGTGCAAGCGCCATAATGCTGATGAGCAAGAAAAAAATGAAAGAGTACGGTCTCGAACCAATGGCTAAAATAGTATCAATTGGCTGGGCCGGAGTGGATCCAAGCGTTATGGGTGAAGGCCCTGTCCCCGCAACGCAGAAGGCATTAAAATATGCCAAACTAGAAGTAAAGAATATAGATTTCTGGGAAGTTAATGAAGCTTTTGCAGTTGTAACATTGTTCGCGATAAAGATGCTAAAAATAGATCCAGAAAAAGTAAACACTAGAGGAGGGGCTATTGCAATTGGTCATCCACTAGCAGCAAGCGGGATAAGAATAACTGGAACTCTTGCAAGAATTCTGAATATAGAGAATGCAAAATACGGTTGCGCTACGCTGTGTGGCGGTGGAGGGCAGGGAGGGGCTACAATAATAGAAAATCCAAATGTTTAAAATTTTTTATTCATTTTATTCGATTTTAGAAAATTTAAAAAAGCTCAAACAGATATAACTTCATGCTTAGCAAGCTAAAGCCATTGCTCACTGAAGTCCTGAAACCCGTTGGCAATTTCATTGGCAGATTTCTAAAACCAAACCAAATAACTGTAATGAGCCTAGTTTTAGGTATTTTTGCTTTTTTCCTGATCATAAATAATAAAATAACTTTGGGAGCCATTTTTGTTCTTCTGAGCGGAATTTTCGACTTTCTTGATGGAATAGTTGCAAGATCCCGCAACATGGTTACAGATTTTGGAGGCTTCTTAGATTCTGTATCTGACAGATACGTCGATATAATGATCTTTCTTGCACTTGGAATTCACGGGATAGATTGGCTGATAGTAGCTATTGCGATGAGCGGCGCACTTATGGTTAGCTACACCAGAGCCAGAGCAGAGAGGATAATCGAAAGATGTGATGTTGGAATTGCTGAGAGAGGAGAAAGGATGATAATTTTATTTTTAGCGATGATCTTAGGCTACATCTACGAGGGATTAATAGCAATCGCGCTACTAAGTCATTTAACTGCATTCCAGAGAATAATATACACATTCAAAAAAACTAGATTACTGCCTAGCTCTGGAAGGCAATAAGGAGGAAATCCAACCTATATATTCAGAAATAGACCTGGTCTGAATCCAAACTTTTCCTCTTCCACTGAATTCAGCAATCAAGCCTTCTCCGCTCAACAATGTAGCTTTAAGCCCTCCAACTGGTCTAACTCTGAAGTCCAAAGAGTCCTCAAAGGCAACAATGTGTCCTGTGTCTACAGCTAGTTTTCCGTCGACATCCAACATCTCTATTCCTCCAAAGGCTGAAAGAAAGAGATCTCCGGATCCTTCAAGCCTTAGTAAGATTAAGCCCTCACCCGCAAAGAAAGTTTTTGCCCCTCCCCATTTAATGTCTATGTTTATAGTGGGTGAGGACGCAAGAAAAGCTCCACTCTGCGCATAAATTCTGCCCGAAAGCTTTATCGCAGTTATATCTCCCTGATAAGTAGGTGCAAGACCCAGAAGCCCCTTACCTTTTGAAACGTACCTGTTGACAAGAAAAGATTCTCCACCCAACATCCTTTTTAGGCCGCCCAACAATCCCCCCTTCATCGCTGGCGATAACTCAACGTTTTTCATGTATACCATCGCTCCAGGTTCAGCAAGGACTTCTTCACCTTCCGAAAGCTCAAGCTCCAAAAGACTGTAGCTCGGTTTTGAAAGAATTCGATAATTCATGAACGAAATTGGAGAAATACCATATATAAATTTTTCTATTCTGAAAACTGAGTTATCGTTCCTCTACTCCTTGCTCTATCGAATGCCCAAAAATAGAGGGAGAAAAGAAAAAGAACTTGAAGTAGAGCCAGTGCATAACCTAAGAGCAAAGGATTTCTAAAGGAGGCTTCAAAACCATAAAAGCTTCTGTAGTATTCTAGGAAGTGCGTCAGAGGTATTAAATAAGAGATAAACCTCACAACTTCTGGAAGTAAGGAAACCGGATAGTATATACCACAAAAGAGCATGAATATGGCAGAGAGTGTCCATGCAAATATCTCGGCTCTATATCCAAAGATTAGAAGTAAAGAGCAGGTTATTAGCCCTATTATCATGGCCGAAAGAAATACACCAAATAAAAACAAGATGAGAAATGGTAGAGGTATGAGCAAGTTGAGTCCAAAAAAGATCATACTTGAAAAAAATAGGATTGCAAAGGCCACAATTCCTCTCGTAATCCCAAAAAGCCAAGATCCTAGGATCATATTCCAACTGCTTATCGGTGAGACAAATGTGTATCTCAGACTCTTGCTCCAGATGTCAAAAAGGAGAACATAAGCGACATCAAGTTGAGAAACTTGGAGTACACTCAAGGTTACTGCTCCTATGAGGATAAACGCGAAATAGCCTTGGTCTAGGTTTAAATACATTCCCATAAGGCCTACCGAGATTAAGCCCAGAACTGGCCAGAAAAGAGTTTCAAATATTGTAAAGAAATTCCTTTTCGTTATTATAAAATTTCTATAAGTGAATGCAAGCGTTTTGTAAACTTCATTTAGCAAGCTCATTAAAAACATCCTCCAAGTCAACTTCCCTCACGACTATATTCTTTATCCTTCCGAGCTTCGCAACCTCACTTGCAACATCCCATAGTCTCTTTTCAGCACTGTCTACATAAAAGGAAAGGCTTTTTCCATCTCTTTCAACCATGTATACTCCCTCTAGCGACGGCAACTGCATCGAAATTTCTGCATCCATCTCGATTGTTATCTTATCCTTCATCTTCAACATCCTCTTCAATTCCTCTTTAGTGCCCTTCGCCACTATTTCACCCTTGTTTATGAAAGCAATCCTCTCACAAAGCATTTCGGCTTCGCTCATATAGTGAGTCGTTAGAACTACGCTTATGCCTAAATCTCTTTGCTTGTCGGCTATCTTTTCCCTCAGTCTCTTTGCTACAGGTGGATCCAGTCCTTTTGTCGGCTCATCCAGAAATACTAATTCTGGATCATTCACAAAGGCTCTAGCCAATAATAGCTTTTGCTTGTTGCCGGTCGAAAGTCTGTTAAATTCGACGTCTCTGAACTCTCGAAGTTCAAATTCATCTATCAAATTCTCAACAACTCTTCGATCTCTTACCCCATATAGCATCGCGTAGTAACGAAGATTTTCGTAAACAGTCAAGCTCCAAATTAGATTCGGATTTCCACTAGCTATGTTTATCCTCTTCCTTATCTCTTTCGCATCCCTAATAGAATCCAATCCGAGAACTTCAACCCTTCCCCTGGTTTGCTTTAGAATGGTTGCCATAATAGAAATCAAAGTAGTTTTTCCAGCTCCATTTGGACCAAGAAGACCAAATATTTTCCCCTTTGGTATTTTAAGATTGATTCCTCTCAAAGCAATTTTCTCACTCTTTAGAGACTTATATACCATCCAAACATTTTCGCATACCACCGCATGCACAAACAAAAATCGAACTCCTCACTTAAAATTTATTTCGGAGTACGTCTCTTGCAAGCATCGCTGCACCCTTTGCAACCGCGAAATCGTCTTTTAATACCTTGAACTCTGGTATAAAGGCGTCTGGAATAAACTTCGAAATTTCCGAGCATAGAACAGATTCATCAAGTCTTCCACCTATTCGTCCGCCAAATGTTACTACTTCAGGATTCAGCAACATTATAGCAGTTGCAACTGATTTACAGAAGATTTTGAATCCCCTAGTATTATAAACTGTTCCCTTCTCTATTTTCTCTCTGATGTCCGATACCGCCCAGCCACTAAAATGGCATTCGAGATGTCCAAAACCGCCACATTTGCATCTTCTCCTTCCACCAACAAATACGTGGCCCAACTCCCCTGCCAAGCCATCGCCTTTGTACAGATTTCCACCGATCACAATTCCTGTCCCTATACCCGTACCAACCGTTATTGAAAGAACGTTCTTCTTTCCAGTTATTTTTGCAGAATAATAAGCAAAACACTTAGCATCATTCTCAAGAACTCTAGGCTTTTCTGTCTCTATGAAGGGTATTTTCTCCAAATTGGGAGCACCAACAATCATGCCCCTTTTGAACCAAACCGCAATCCCTATTCCTATTGCTTCGTATTCAACCTTCAATTTCTTTAAATCAAATTCTCTGGTTCTGAAGGTCCCTATAACCTCAAAATTATCTCCTTTCATCGCTACTACATCTGTATTCGTGCCGCCTATGTCGATGCCTAAAATCATAAAACGAGTAACTCTTTAATTAATTAAACCCTCTGTATCTTTATGAAACTAACATTGGAAGAAGGTAGAAAGGCCGTAAAACTCGCCAGAAAAGCAATTGAGGAATATCTGGCAAACAGAAAAATTATAAAAGAAAGACTAGAAGGAGTTTTTTCACAAAAGAGAGGAGTTTTTACAACTTTAATCAAACACGGAGAGCTAAGAGGTTGTATAGGGTTTCCGTACCCAATAAAGAGGCTAGACGAGGCAATAATAGAGTCCGCAATCTCCGCTGCAGTTGACGATCCACGCTTCGAACCAGTAAGGCTAAGAGAGATGAACGAAATAATTGTAGAAATTACAATTTTAACCGAACCCGAAAAGATAAATGCAAAGCCTCAAGATCTTCCGAAGTTTGTTGAAATCGGAAAACATGGACTTTTAGTAAAAAAAGGGCTATTTTCAGGTCTTCTGCTCCCACAGGTTGCTGTAGAGTTCGGGTTCGATTCAGAGGAGTTTTTAAGTCAGACTTGCATGAAGGCCGGTCTTTCTCCGGACTGCTGGCTAACAGGGGCCGAAGTTTACAGATTCGAAGGACAGATATTCAAAGAAGTAGAGCCAAGAGGAGACGTCATTGAAGTTAATATAAAAAGTTGTGTTTAGAGAGCGGTTACCCGTACATGATATTTTCGTAGCTATGCACGGGCCCAAGGACTCAAGCAGTCAAAGAGTTATTAAGCCCAGTCTGAACATATCATTACTAGTCAAAATCCTTGCTCCAGACTTTTTAAGCGCAATTAGAGTTTCAAGTGTGCTTTCGATCATCTCTAACATTTCATCCTTTTCTTCAGGAGTTTTACCATGAACTCCAGTAAATATCGGTCTCCCATTTGCAAAAATGTAGTTAGATACATGATCGCAAGTGAAATACGTTTCCGATCTTATTTCGGATAAAAGTATTTTGAGCTCCTCAAGCTGTTCTTCAGCACTTAGAGGCTTTACCAGTTTGCCCATTTCCGGATTGGTTATCGTTAGATTTCTTATCCTTACAAAAGTCGGTTTCGCCTCGTTTATGACTTTTGCCGTATTCTTTGCATGTTTTTCAGATCTCTCAGAACCTCCAAGGCCTGTGATTACGTAGTAAGTTATTTCAAAATACTCTCTTGCCTTTCTTCCAGCTTTTATAGCATCTTCCGCCTTTATCCCTTTTCTGACCATTTCGAGGATTTTGTCATCTCCACTTTCCAAACCCATATGAAGTCTAGTTAGCCCAGCTTCCCTAAGAGCCTTCAGTTTCTCCTTGGGTGTGTTCGCAATTGTTTTTATCCTTGCATACGCTGTTATTCTTTCAAGTTCTGGCCTTTTAGACTTAAGATATTTTAAAATTTCCAAAATATCTCTATGAATTAACGGATTCGAGTCACCCAAAAAAGCACTTTTCGATCTCGGGAAAAAGATTGGAATTTGATCTATATCTTTCAAGATTTCCTCTTTTTTTCTTTGTTCAAAGCATAAACCTTTATACATTGAACAGAATACGCATTTATTCCAGTTGCAGCCTCTAACAACCCTTATTAGGTAGCTAAAAGCTTCACTCGGGGGGCGAAATGGGGGTAGTTCCATATTTATTTCCTCAGACTGAACCTTTTGAACTGCAGGTTTGCCAATGCCTTTAACCAAATTTCTGCCTCGAATTTAACCTCTTCACTCAGTTTTTCCATTTTTTTGTCTACAAATCCATGAAATTCATCATTTACATAAAATTCAATCCTGTCCTTTTTTATTACAATTCGGAGGGGTTCATCATAAATTACCAAATCGTCTCCCTCTCTTTCAAGTATCTTGCTAAGCCTTTCAAAGGATGAAAAAACTTTTGCAGCATAGTTCGTAAGCATAGTGATACTCCTCCGAAATCTAAAAAGGTTTTCCCTAAATTACATCCCTGACTCTCTCTATTTCCTTAATTGTCTCATCCAAAATCTCCTTCTCAACAACCCTCTGAAGTTCTTCTTTGCCTTTTTCTTCCAGAATCTGGATATATCTCTTAAAATCAGCCATTATGGTTATTGCAGAGTTTGTATCTTTTATCGCGTAGCTCATACCCACGATTCTGCCGAGAATATAAGATGCAAAAACAAGTTCAATACCCGAAAATTTTTCACACAAAGTCTTTAACATTTCGTCATCTCTTTGTCTTCTCGTGATCATAAAAACTATCTCAGCCAATACCATTGCCGCTACTTTCGCAGTTAGTCCAAGAGATTTGTATAGCGCCATAAGAAACGTTTCTAATTTTTAAAAAATCTTTTTCTAACGGAACTATTTTTTGCATGGATATCAGCTGGAGAGAATTCGAAGCTGAAGTTAGAAAAATATGCGAAGCTCATGAATTCAATACGCTATTTAGATACAACTTCAAAGACGAATACGGAAGGGCCGAAATCGATGTGATCGCTGAAAAAGGTAGAATTCTTCTGTGTATAGATGCGAAACTGTATTCGAAAAATCGCTACCGTGTTTCACAGTTAAAAAAAGAAGCCGAAAAGCACGTTAAACGCTGCGAAAGGTTCTCCAAAAAAGTGGGTAAAAAAGCCATCCCCATAATTACGACACTAATTGATGACTTCATTTATTATTACGAGGGTTGTATAATAGTGCCATTTCACTTTTTAAATCATTTTCTAGCCGAGATATACACCTATCTGGCTGAATTCGGTTATCTTTAGCCAAACTCGTTTTTAAGCCCTTCAAAGACAAATTCAATCCCAATTGCTGCAAGGAATATGGCCAATACTTTTGCAATTACGTCTGCTCCACTTTTACCTAGCAGTTTTATTATCACGCCTGTATAGAGATGGCTCAGCCTAACTGTTATGTAAACGAGTGTTGCACTAAGCAAAACAATTCCCTTAGCAAAAGGATCCCATGCCTCAGAAAAAAGAACTATTCCTGCCGTTATAGCTCCGGGCCCTGTGTAAAGAGGCAAAGCTAATGGAAAAATTGCAACCGAATCTATATCCGCTGTTTTCTGTGCCATTTTTCCGTATCTTTCCCTACCTATTCTTCCGAGAAGTATGTCAACCGAGATTACAAAAAGAAGAATTCCTCCAGCAACCCTAAAACTGTTGATTGAGACGTGAAAGAAATCTAAAACCTGCTCACCCACTATGGTTGTGAAAATTAGAATCAAGAATGCAACAGTCGTTGTTCTCTTGGAAATCTTCTGCCTAACACTCTCATCGAATCTTTCTGTTAGGGCTATAAAGAACGGTACATTCCCGGGAGGGTCAACGATTACGAACAGAGTCACAAAACATTTTATGAAAAAAGTTAGATAGTCCATAAATCCCTAGCCTTTCTAAGATTTTCAAGGAGTTTCATAGCCGTTTTCTGGGAGGGGAATGAGAACATTCCACAGTCAGGTCCAATATATTTTATCAAGTCTCCAAATTTCTCTGAAGAGATTCTTATCCTCTCAGCAATTGTCTTTACAGACTCGAATTCTTCTATTGCAAGTTCTGCTAGCTCCTCATTTTTCCAGGCGTCAACTCCGTGCTTTTCGTTGAATTGACTGATGATACAATCGATGTCCGTTCTTGCTACACCGATTCTAAGTTTCTTACCTGCAGAAGCTATCTCTTCCGCATCTAAAGCAGAAATTTTTTCGATGTTTCTTGCACTTTCTATTCCTATTATTTCTATAGAGCTTTCCAGAAATTTTTCATAAAAAACTGGTTCATGGAGATGAACTTGTACATCAACGCTCAACTTTTTGCTATATACTCTTTCGACTAGCTCTTTTTCTGGTTGCAAATCCGGAACTGTGCCCAAACTTGGCTCATCAAAGCTAATGCATTTCACGTTTTCGAACTTTATAGCGTTTTTTGCAAATCTATAGACAGATTCGGCAAGATTCATCAGAATATCCTCGTAAATCACCCCTCCAAATTCACGATAATATAGTTCGAATGCTCCAGTTATGCAAACCCTTACACTTTCAACTTTCATTTTTTCAATATATTCAAGCTCTGGGATTACAGCATATTTTACAGAAATGAGGTATGGTTCGTCCTGAAATTCAGGATTTTTTACAGGCTCGATAAACATTTTCACCATATCCCTAAACTGCGGATAATTTGGAACATCAAGAAATTTGGCTTTCATCAGAAATGCTCTCTGAACCATTTCTTCATACTCTCTAGTCATGAAATTTTCTTCAACCCATTCTCTGGTTATTCCATAGGGTAGAGGAAAACTACCGATATCATCGAGGAGGGGCAAAAAAATCACCTCAAGATTTTAAAATCTGATCTCTTTCCCGTCCAAAAGGGTAGCTTACTTCGTTCCAAAGCTTTGAAGAAAAGCTGCATAGCAGCTTCAGTTTCTCTCCAGTTTTGCTGTCGACTACAAGCTCTACTACGCCTGTTCTCTTCATCTTGTGCCTCCTGATTGGTTTTGTATCCCGGAGAACATAAAAAAACAAGGAGATTCAATACAGCATCCTTATGTTTGGTTCTCTGGGACACTCTAAAGCTAGGATTACAATCGTTAAAAAGCTTTTCTATCATCCCTTGAAGAGCAAGGACTTTCAGATCTGACCTCCTCCCCGCCCTGAAGGGAGAGACTTTCAGATGTAACAGCTCGGATCCCAACCCCAGAGATTTCCAAATCTCAGAGCTCTTACCCTGAATCCTCCACAGACGGATTTAAACCTACAAACACCGCATTTTCCTTGCAAGTATTTCTCTTTCTCTCTTAACTTTTTGAACAGCGGATCGTTTAACCACAAGTTTCTAAACCCGTGCAAAAGAACGTTTCCAGCATTGTAATCTAGCCAAAACTGGTTTGGATGTAGATTTCCAACTTCATCTATACATGCGAGTTTTACTCCACTACTATCCCCACCTCTAAACTTCAAAAACTCTAACAATTCTTTTTTCTGAGTTTCTAGATAGACATACACGCCATCTGCCGGATTGTCAACTGTAAGAATCTCCATTTCTTCTTCCCTCTCAGCTACTTTCATTAGAAAGTTGATCATCCTTCTTCTTGTCGCATTGTCAATATCATCCTCAAAACTCGCTTTTCCCGACGGGACAAGATGATAAACACAAAATCTTGGCACTGCTAAATCTTTAGCTAGTTTTAGTAGATCTGGAAGCTCAAGAAAGTTGTACTTGGACAGAGTAAATCTTATCCCGGTCATCGTAACATCACTTGTAACTTCCAGAGCCTTTATGGCTTTTCTAAAAGCCCCTTCAACTCCACGAAACTTGTCATGAATCTTTATGCCATCAAGACTAATCCCAACATAATCAAAAACTTTTATTTCGTCTACATTGCTCTCATCGATCAATGTGCCATTCGTCGAGAGAATGACCCTTATGTTCCTCTTTTTTGCATAGTTTGCGATTTCAAAAATGTCTTGCCTCAACAAAGGTTCGCCCCCGCTGAACAAAATCATAGGCACACCAAATTCTGCTAGTTCATTGACAATTTTCTTACATTCCTCGCTTGACAACTCAACAACTCTGGTGTTTGCTTTCGCATAGCAGTGAAGACAGTTAAGGTTGCACCTGTTAGTTATGTTCCAAACTATTATAGGAACCCGCTTTAAAACGAATTCTCTAAGCTTCTCTGGAATTAAAGAGCTATCCATCCCATAACTTAACTCATCCGAAACTGTTGCTACATTAGAGAGCATCTTACTCAAACTTATCACAAATTAAGTTATAGAAAGGATAAAAAATCTTTTGACCTTATGCCCGCATTTTTCCAATCTTACTAAAAACGAAATAGCAGATCCCACAACCGATGAAGGTAGCCCACCACCAATTTCCCCAAGGCCATTGAGCTACTGTGTAGACGTAATAACCTCCAAGAGCAGTCATTGCAAAGCCATATATCATACAAGCTATAGCTCCAAGCTTGTGAGCTCCCTTCCAGAATAAAGAGACGGCTAGTGTATAGAAAAATATGCAGCCCATACCAACAGCAGCTCCAGCCATAAGATATGCAAGCAAGTCAGGCGGTCTCAGAACAACCCAAGTAATCGGGATAATACTAAATAAAACCGTTAAAATCCTTGCAACATTCAGCAAAGTTCTGTCGCTGAGATTCGGTTTAAGAACTTGTATCAAATCTCTTGTCAGACTGCCAGACATTACTAGTACCATTCCTGCAAGTGTTGAGATTGCTGCAGCAAATACCGCCGCAACGTACAATCCAGAGAGTGGAGATCCAGTCATCAAAGCAACCATTGGTCCTGCAGCATCCTGTTTTGCTGCCGGAATATTAAAAAGCTCAGCTCCAAATAATGCCCTAGCAGACAAACCTGTTAAAATATTGAACCAAGGTACCGAAGCTGTAACGAATACTACAACCGTCATTATGACAAGATCCCTTTTTGTGATTTTTCTCATGCCAATAAAACGAGCGACATTGTGAGGGAAACCCACTGCCATCGTTACAAAAAGTCCCAAAGTTGCAGTAAGCCCGATAAGATCGGCTGCAAATTGTAAATTTGGTTTAGTGGTAAGATCTTCTCTGAGTGAGTGCAGAAGCTTTGGATCTTGCTGATGTAAAGCCGTATTCAATCCCTCAATGCCCCCCACTGCTGATAAAGCAAGTAAACTCAAGGGTACGCAGGCAACAAATATGAAAATCGATTGAATCGCTAGTGCCCATTGAGTTCCAGTATAGCCACCTACTGCCATGTATATCGCCATGACCATGGCTGATACCAGTATCGAGAGCTCCCAAGAAGTTCCTGTAACAATATGCCAAGCAGTAGCCGCTGCCTTGTATTGTCCAACGGAATAAACAATCAGAAGTACTATATATATAATCGATGCAACAGCTGCAACCGTTTTGCTATCGTAGATGTTACCAACGAGTTGTGGAACCGTTGTCGCTCTCATCTGCTCGAACCTATTTCTAAGCTTTGGCCCAAAAATTGTCACAGTAGGAATTATCCCAACCAGAGTCCAAACTCCAGCCAGCCACATTCCAGACCAACCGAAAGAGTAAACAATGCCCATCAAGCCCAGACATGCCCAGCCGCTGAGCCATGTTGCTGTTAGAGCAAGACCAGTAATCACCGGGCCAAAGGTTCTGCTTCCTGCAAGCCATGCATTAAAAGTTTCGCTTTTCTTTTTTGACACAAATCCAACGGCAACGCTTAAAAAGAGCAGAATTGCTAAAAGAAGCGCTGAAGAGGCCAGATCCAAGTAATTCGGTGTTGGTAACATTTTATCCCTCCGGTTTACTTAAAGCCAAGCTCAAAAGTGTCACCACTATACTGACCAAAACAACTAAAAGGAAACATGTCCAAGCATCGAACATGTGTTCATCCTGAAAGGAGAGAATTTAAATTTTGCTATTGTTTGTCAAAACAAGCTAAGAAAATACTCATGAACTTTTGTTGTTGTGAGCTCGGGATGAAAAGCCAAGCCCAATATTTTTCCCTGCTGAACCGCAACTATCTTTTCCTCGAACTTTGCAAGAATTTCAACATCACTTCCAACTTCTTCAATTATCGGGGCTCTTATGAAGACTGCGTCGACTTCCCCTATATTTTTAATTTGCAACTTTGTTTGAAAGCTTTCTCTCTGCCTTCCAAAAGCATTTCTTCGAACCTTAATGTTGAGCAATCGAAGAAGTCTGGTCCCTGTTTTCTCAACTTGTTCGTCTCCAAACTTTGAAAGGATTATTAATCCGGCACAAGTGCCCATTATGGGCCCGTCGCATTCAGCGAGCTGAATTATTTCATCAGCTATACCATCTCTAAAAATGAGTTTACTTATTGTAGTACTTTCGCCCCCAGGAATTATTACAGCATCGCTCTTCGAAACAATTCCGGCTTTTCTAGTTGCAATAACCTCCCCACTTATCCCAAGATTTTCCATTGCCTTTCTTGTTGCGAAAATGTGCTCTTCTACGTCTCCTTGAACTCCTACAACCGCTACTCTCATGCCCCTCTTGTTTGCAAAAACTCTGTTAGCTTCGAAATTTCAGAACCCTTCATCGGCTCTCCCAATTCCTTCGAGACCTCTGCAACAACTTCAGGCTCATCAAAGTGCTGTACCGCCTCGACTATTGCTCTCGCAAATTTTTGCGGATTGGAAGATTTGAATATCCCTGAACCGACAAAAACACCATCAGCGCCAAGTTGCATCATGAGAGCAGCATCGGCTGGCGTTGCAATACCTCCTGCTGCAAAATTCACGACTGGTAACCTTCCCAGCCTTCTTATTTCAAGCAACACATCATAGATTCCCTCTACTATATCCTCAAAAGTAAAACCTTCATAAATAGTCTCTTTTTCAACTGCTATCCCCATTTCTTCTTTTACAAGTCTTGAGAATTCTAGATATCTCGAAGCAAATTTCTCAGCTACCGAATAAAGCCTTTCTTCGCTTGTACTTTGAATTATATATATGGCATGATTCATCATTCTCATGTGTTTCACAGCTTCAACCACATTTCCAGTTCCAGCCTCCCCTTTTGTCCTTATCATCGCCGCTCCTTCCCATATCCTTCTTACAGCTTCACCAAGACTTCTTGCTCCACATACAAATGGAACAGTAAAATTCTTTTTATAAATATGGAAAAAGGTATCTGCAGGTGTTAAAACCTCACTTTCATCAATCATATCGACTCCAATTGCCTCCAAGGCCTTAGCTTCTGCCACGTGACCAATTCTACACTTCGCCATTACAGGAATTGTTACCGCATTCATTATTTCCTCAATGATTTTTGGATCCGCCATCCTTGCAACTCCTCCGCTTGCCCTTATATCTGCTGGAACCTTATGTAAAGCCATTACTGCCACTGCCCCAGCTTCTTCAGCTATTATCGCCTGCTCTGCATTAGTTACATCCATTATAACTCCTCCCTTCTGCATCTTTGCAAAGCCCCGTTTTACTAGCTCAGTGCCGTATCTGAGTTTTTCCAACTCGATTCTCATCGTCGAGCACACTACCTCAAGGAATATAAATCTACTTCAAAAACTCAGCAATCTCTTTAGCATGGTACGTTATTACCACATCCGCCCCGGCTCGTTTTATCGCCGTTAGGATTTCATAGATAATCTCCTTTCCAAGCCATCCTTTTTCGATAGCAGCCTTCACCATCGAGTACTCACCGCTTACGTTATAAGCTGCAACTGGGGCATTGAAAGTTTCCTTAACGCTTTTTATTACATCAAGATAAGCAAGGGCAGGTTTTACCATAACAATATCGGCCCCCTCGTTTATATCGAGTTCCACCTCTCTAAGTGCTTCCCTTGCGTTGTGAAAGTCCATCTGATAGCTTTTCCGATCTCCAAACTTGTAACCACTTTCAGCTGCTTCTCTGAATGGAGAATAGAAATTTGAAGCATATTTTGCTGAATAGCTCATTATCGCCACTTCTGAAAAACCTTCTCTGTCCAAAGCCTCTCTTATAGCTCTCACCATTCCGTCCATCATTCCGGAAGGTGCAACAATGTCTGCACCTGACTTCGCATGACTCACAGCTATTTTTCCAAGAATTGGCAAAGTTTCATCGTTAAGGATTTTTCCGTTTTTGACGATTCCGCAATGACCATGATCTGTGTATTCGCATAGACAAACATCCGTGATGACTACTGCATCTGGATAATCCCTCTTAATAGCTCTTACAGCTCTTTGGATGACTCCTTCATCGTTAAAAGCTTCGCTTCCAGTTTCATCTTTTCTTTTTGGTATACCAAATAATATGAAAGCCTTTAACCCAAGTGACATACATTCCCCAACCTCATTCGAGACTTCGTCTAAGGGAATTCTATAGTAACCGGGCATTGAAGCTATTTCCTTCTTTTTTTTCGCATTTTCATCTACAAAAATCGGAACAATGAGATCTTCAATGTCAAGTCTAGCTTCACGAAGGAGATTTCTCAAATTTTCTCTCCTCAACCTTCTCATTCTCACAACCGGGAACATTTTCACCACCGAAAATTTTTATTGCTGCATTTACCAATTCCAAATTTCCATTACGAGCTGCAAGTTTAAGCTTTTCAGTCGGTTCGCTAAGGAATTTCTTTATAAATGATATAGCAAAAGCTCGCAGAATTGGCTTAATTTTTCCATCTACTCCAAACTTTTCAAGTTCTTTGGCCAATTCCTCGATTTCTTCATCTAAAAACTTACCAGCTAGAGAATACATTGCATCTATCGCTTTTTTCGCTTCGAGCTCCTTTAAGTATATCTTAAACTGAGAGAGTTCTTTTTCTATTATCTCCTCCGCCTTCCTAACCTCAAGCAATCTCGCTTCAAGATTTCTTTCGCTTATTTCTCTCAAATCATCAATTGTAAATAATTCCACGTTTGGAATCTCTCTAACAGAATCTTCTACATCTCTTGGAAGGGCTATATCGATAATCACGAGTTTTTTATCCCTTTCTTTCATCGCGTTTTCTACTATTTTTCGTGTTATAACAACATGGGGTGCAGAAGTTGCGGAAATAACAATATCGCATATTTTCAGGTATTCTTGTAGTTTGTCAAACTTAACTGCAACTCCGTTAAGTCTTTTCGCCAAAGCTTCTGCCTTTGAAAAAGTTCTATTTGCTATAAAGACTGTTTCAGCGTCTCTACTTATAGCTCTCGCCACTAACTGTCCCATCTCGCCTGCACCTACTACCAGAACTTTTTTACCTTTAAGTGGACCGATAACTTCCTCTGCCAGTTCTACAGCAGCTGAACCTATGCTAAGAGCTTTTTTTGATATTCCCGTCTCCCTTCTTACCTTACCACCAACTTGGATAGCTTTTAAAAAAATTCGCCTCAAGTTTTCCCCAACAAATCCAGCTTTTTCACACTTTTCGAGGCATCCTTTTACCTGCCCAAGAATTTCATTCTCTCCTACTATCATTGACTCAATACCCGAACAAACACGCATCAAATGTCTAAGACAATCATCGCCTATGTATATTTCTCCTTTCTCAATTCCAAGTTTTTTTGCTAGCTCTAACAACTTTTCCGCAATGTTATCGCAGTAAGCGTAAACTTCGAATCTGTTGCAAGTTGTGATATATACGAATTCTTTAAAACAGCTACTTAAAATTCCGAAAAGGTCAGGATTTTTTACAACTCTCTCTATTTCCTCGACACACGCCTTTTTGTGAGACAAAGAAAGACAACCAAATTCCACACACAAATTAATCTTTCAGCTTTTTAATTTTTTGATTTGTAGCGCGGTAAATTAAAAAAATATTTATGCTGACATTTTGACTAAACCCATGCTCGGAGTTGAAGGAAAAACGCTTATGGAAATAAAACCCGAAGAAATTAAGCGTATATGGGTAAAGCATTATGATAAAGGAGTCAGAGATCACATTGACTATCCAGAAATACCGCTTTATGCTCTGCTTGAGGAGAGTGCGAAAAAGAACCCGAATAAGACTGCTCTGATATTCTACGGAAAAAAATTAAGTTATAAAGAGTTAGACGAACTTAGTGACAGGGTCGCTGGATATTTGTACAGCCTCGGGATAAGAAAGGGCAGCAAAGTAGTATTAGATTTGCCGAATACTCCGCACTACGTTATAGCCTACTATGGTGTTCTGAAGACCGGTGCAACAGTTGTCCAGTGCAATCCTCTCTACACCGAAAGAGAGATTAGATATATTGTAGAAAACAGCGAGGCAGAGGCAGGCTTTTTTATTGAGATGGTGTATCCAAGAATCGAGAAGATTCTAAACGAGGGAAAGCTAAAGAAAGCAATAATCTGCAAAGTAGAAGATTTTCTGCCTTTCCCACTAAATGTTCTTTATCCATTAAAAAAGCAAAAATTTAAAATTGAAAAAAGAGGAGACATTGCATTCTGGAATGAAGTCATTAAACATCCCCCATCAAGAGAAAGACCAAAAATAAATCCAAAGGAAGACGTGGCTGTCTTTCTATACACTGGAGGCACAACTGGAGTTCCAAAAGCTGTCATGAGTACACATTACAACTTGGTTGCAAATACATATCAAGTTCTTGAATGGCTCCCAGATAAAAATCCTGAAAGCGACGTGTTTATAGGAGTTCTTCCCTATTTCCACAGCTATGGAATGACAACATCTCTTAACGCTCCAATTGCTTTCGGAAGCACAATCGTCCTCGTTCCGGATCCAAGAGACATAAAGTCTATATTGAAGTTCATTGAAAAATATAAAGTTTCAATATTCTGCGGAGTGCCAACGATGTATGCTGCTGTTCTCAACTATCCTGAAAGGAAAAAATACAATATATCTTCCATTAGGGCCTGCATAAGCGGCGCAGCTCCTTTGCCAGTTGAGCTCAAGAGAAATTTCGAAGCTGCAACTGGAGGTAAACTTGTGGAAGGCTACGGTTTAAGCGAAACTTCGCCTGTAACTCATGCAAATCCACTCTATGGGTTGAACAAAGAAGGAAGCATAGGAATCCCGTTTCCGGACACGCTAGCAGTTGTTGTCGACGATGAAGGAAAAGTTTTGCCGCCGGGGGAGGTTGGAGAACTCGCAATATACGGGCCTCAGGTGATGAAGGGTT
>CAYXCK010000010.1:18228-27262 GCA_964463575.1 uncultured archaeon | reverse complement strand
GGCAGATAACACATCTTTTGTGAGATAAAATCAGAAAAGGTGAGAAAAGAAAGAAGAAAATCCAAGATGTCCGATTTTATCCCTAAAATTAAAATCAAATTAGGATAAAAGGTGAGAAAGTTTTAGATTTTCCCTTTCAGCAGTTCAGCACCTTTTTCGACTTCGATTTTGGTATCAGTCGGCAATTTCATCGAAGCCCTTCTAAATGCCTCTTTTGCGAATTCAAAATGCTCTGGTTTGATCCATATCGACATTATCTTTGTTCCGGGCCTAACTTGTGCGGCTCTGCCAACAGGTCTGCCATAAGCAGCTCTCATACCTTGGGACACTCTGTCCGCTCCCGCTCCTACAGCCATTTTGTGTTCTCTGAGAATATGGTGCGGATAAATTCTGACCTTCAGCCTGTAGTTGTTGGAGCCGACCATTTTTGTTAAATATTTGTTTGCCATAACCCTCGCTGCTTCTAACGCGTTATCTCTTATCTGCACAGCATCCTTTGCAACCAAGGTAAGCATCACGGGAAACTCTGCCTGTAAATTTCCCATGTCGAACATTTTTACTCTCGTTCCAGGGGCACCATCGATGTATTCTATTCTAGTATAGGGCCTTTCAAGTCTTCTCCACATCCTTGCCGGTTTCCTTGCCATAAGGCGAATTCGAAGAGAGTAAATAAAGCTTTCGTGCAAAAGACTTTTTAACATGATGGATTTAATCATCACTATGAGACTGAAAAGTGGAGTTTACGGGCTTGATGAAATCCTCGACGGTGGTTTTATAAATAATACGATAAATGCCGTATATGGTTCAGTTGGGTCTGGAAAAACAGTTTTCTGTTTAAACTTTCTGCTAGAAGGCCTTGAAAATGGGGAAAACTGTGCTTACGTTTCTTTTGATCTCGAGCCCGAAGATTTTTTGAGATTGGTGAAGTCGATGCATTGGGATATTTCCAAAGAAATCGAGGAAGAAAGAATGAAAATTGTGCATTTCTATACCGAAGACGGCACAATTATCGGTGAGGATCTTTATAAGATCCTTAAAAATTACCAAAGGATCGCAATAGATTCGTTTACACCTTTAATTGTTTCCACAGAAGGGAAGGCGAGGAATGAAGTGAACTGGTTTTTCAGAAACATCAGAAAAAGCGCTACAGCTCTAGTAACAATTGAAGAGCCTATGCAGGGATACGAAGCAGGTTCGAATGTTGCCCTTTATCTTGCTGATTCAGTGATATCCCTGAAATCAACCGGATACAGCGAACCTTTCAGCAGAACGCTTAGAGTCGTAAAGCACCGAATGTCCTCGCATTCGGAAGAAGTGTATCCGTATTCTATAGTAGAAGGTGTGGGGATTGTCCTAGAAAATAGGAGATGCGAAGGGTTTGAAATCGAAGACATTCCAGGAATTTCCAGAAGATCCATGGAAAAGCTGAGAAGGATTTGTAGAGAGGGTTATTTAACCAAAGAGGAGTTTGAAAAGATAAAAAGGAGAATAAAATGCTAGATCAGCTTAGGGAGATAACAAAAAGGCTCGCATCGGATCCCAGTGTCGTCGTTTCAGCAATTTATAGAATCGACGGCACACCAATTGTAACCTTCATAAAAGATAAAAAGTACATCTCGATTCTTGAATGGCTTGAAAGTCAAACAAAACTCTTGTTAAATCTGATGGCGGAAAACAGCCTTAAGAGCGTTGATTTCAAGACAAGAGATTACGTGATGATAATGTATCCTCTTTCTGGATCTCTGGTTTTAGTTGTAATATCAACAAGCGAGGCTTCGGTCTACAAGCTCAGGATTGACATAGAATCTCTGAGGAGGACGTTGAATGTTTGAATTCCATTATACACCAAGAATAGAGCCGAGTAAGGCTCTTGAAGATATAAAGAAAGATATAAGCTTTGAACCGTCTTTGGCGATATTTTTCGTTGCAGGAAAGCAAGAAAACCCCGAGCTTTTAAAGCTTGATTGCAACTCAATCTCTGTACCAGTTGAGGGGATAATAACTCCAAAAGGTGTTTGGAGTAAAGGCATCCTAGCTATGATAACGGATGCGAATGCCTCAGTTAGGACTTTTAAGGGAAACCCAAAAGATGTTGTTAGAACGATTGAAAAATCAAGGAAAGGCTCTTTCAATTTCTTAATTTATCCATTAATGTTAATAAAAAGTAGGCTAACTTTTATAAGAGTTCTTTTAAGCCTAAGTAGAACGAGGAGCTTAGAGAGGGCTTCGGAAATCTTTGAAGAAATTATTTATCCAATGAACACGCTTCTAAGACCATTTAGAGATTCTGGGAAAACGGCCTTGGCTATGAATGTATTCCCCCTCGAAATTGGCATCGGAATTCCGAAGATATTTTTAAACGGGAAGCCGATTGGAAGAAGTGTTTTAAGTGTTTCTTTAGAGGGAAAATTAAAATGTGAGTTCGAAGATGTTTATCCTGAGAGAGGAAAGAGCTTCGAAGAAACTTTGGAAATCTTATCTCAGGAACTTGCAAATGTGAAGAGAGTTAAAGTCACGAAAAAAGGTTTGGCAATAAAAGAAATAGATGGGAAAAGTGTAAAAGATTTTCTGCGAGAGAACAGAATTTTTATGAGAGAAGAGCTTGAGAAAGACTTGGTTCAGCAAAAATTTTTTGGAGCAACTCCCTACGGTATTTTCTTCATAAGTAAGGAAACTTATGGTTCGGCCTCTCTTGGAATTCTAGATTATGAATTAAGATTTTACCCATCGCTTTTCTACAGCGACATTTTTTTCGACGAAGCAATCTTTGGTAGTGAATTCATTCGAGGGGGACCAAAAAAAGTTATCGAAAATATTAGAGAAGCAGATTTTTCAATAATTGATCATAATTTCATGCTCATGTTTGAAGAGAGGATTGTCGATATAGCTAAAGAAATCGGTGGCTATGGAGTTTTTTCTTCTTATCCTTCCTTTGCTGGCAGTACAAAGAGAAGATTGATGAGTGAAGTTGAAAACAGGATTCACATAAATTCCACCCTGACAATGGCTTTTCTAAATCTCACTTAATTAAAAAAAGAATTGCCATAAAGAACATTGTGATTGGGTAACTAAGCGTATAAATTCTTATAGCATTTAGGGTTTCAAAATTTATCTTCCATCCATTTTTTCTAATCGATAGAATTGAGTAAGCTAGAGGAATGGACATAAGAGTGGTTAAACTTACTTGCCTTGGAAAGATTTCAAAAATTGATAAAATTATAATTATTAAGAAAGTCATCAAAAATATAGAAAAGGAAATGACAAAAAGAGTAATAGGAGATGCAACGACTGCGAGTGTTCTGTAGCCAGCTAGGGAATCTGCTGAGTAATCTTTTAGATCTTTTAGGAGTACCCCGGAAATATATAAAAGAGCAAAGATCGTTGCGAAGGATAAACCAAGAGTATCAACCGGAGAAAAAAATGTCCAGAGCAGTAAAGCGAAGCTCGGTGTAACTGTGAGATAAGTCAGAATTTCAGTCCTGTAATCCTCTTTCAATCTTCTAATTTTCTTTCCTATAAAAATTTTGTCAGAGTATATCCATGTGAGAATGAAGCAGATAAAGAACAGCGGAACCGCGATTACGTCTTTGGTCAGCAGTATCATCAGAGCCGAGAAGAAATAGAAAAATAATGCAAAAATTGTTGCCTCTTCTCTGTTTTTTAGAAGAAAGTATGCATCTTCCCTCCCATCTCTCGCATCATCTTCTGCATCATTTACGTGGTTCCAGAGATTTGTTGCAGTGAAAAAGAAAAAGCAGAAAATATAAGAAATTGTAAATTCCAGAATTCCCGACCTTGAAAGCGAAAAAGCAAAAAAGGAAGTCAAAGGCAGTGGATATGCTATATTTATCGGTTTTGATCCGATCTTCAAAATTTTAAAATAAAATTTCAGCCCATATATATCCTTACCTTCTTGAAGACTTCCTCCGCCTTCTTCTTTTCCTCCATACATCCCCACCAATTAATTGAATACAATCAAAATATTTAAATTTTTTCTTTATTATAATAATAATTACTACTACAATTATTATTTTCATGCAAAAGATGCACAGGAAAAACCTTGAAAGAGAAACTCAACTAGAAGAGGCTTTTAGCTTCTCGTAAAGCATTGGTAAGAAAAGACCAACATCTGTAACGATTCCGATTGCTTGGTGCGTTCCACGATCCATGAGCTTCATCACAGTAGCCGGATTTGTATCCATACAGATGGTTTTCACCCAAGAAGGCAGAAGATTGCCCACTGCAATGCTATGCAGCATCGTTGCCAGCATCAGTACCATATCTATTCCTTGCAAGGCCTTTTTCATCTCTGTCTTTGCAACCATTACATCTGTTATAACCTCTGGTAACGGACCGTCATCTCTAATCGATCCAGCAAGGATGAAGGGAACTCCTTTGCGAATGCACTCGTACATAATTCCCTCTCTCACGATTCCCATTTCTACTGCCTTCCTTATTCCTCCTACTGACATTATCTTGTTTATTGTATACAAATGATGCCGATTACCACCTGGTACAGGCTTTCCAGTTCTTATATCCATACCAAGTGAAGTCCCGTATAGGGCAATTTCGATATCGTGAACGGCTAGTGCATTTCCAGACAGAAGAAGGTCTACAAAGCCATCTCGTATCATTCCCGCAAGAGCATCTCTTGCAGCTGTATGGTTAACCGCCGGTCCCGCAACGACGGCTATTTTACTACCAGCTCTCTTTAAATCTACAATTTCTTTCGCAATCATTTCTATCATCTTCTCCGTGGGTCTTTCTGATGAAACTCTGCCACCCATGAATTCAAAGTAAGTCGATTTTCTTGGTCTTTCCGGCGGGATTATTCTAACACCTTTTTCCCCAATAACGACTAAATCGCCTTTTTTGACTTCGTTTATTGAAAGACAGATTGCCTTGTCATCCCTTATTGCAATTACTCTATCCATCGCAATTCCCTCTACTTCCAGCCAGCTCCCTTTATAGCAGACAAAGGTTCTGTGGTTTGTAGTAACGTAGAAATTCTCTGGCAGAACTCTGTCTGCCGGAGCTGGCTGGAGTTCGACCTCTTCCGCTTCAGGAATTCTCGCTCCCATTTTGTGCAATTCTTTCAAGATGAGGTTCAAGTGATCCTCACTTTCACCAAAAACAATCATTCTGGCGTAGCTGTAGTCTTCTTTCCTCTTTCCTATTCTGAATTCCAGTATCTCAAATTCCCCATCAAGATCTAGGATTAAATCTAGAACCCTTGGGAATATCATTGAGTCTATAAGATGCCCTTCAAATTCGATCTCTTTAGCGATCATGAGACTCGTTAAGGTAGCGGATTAAATAATCTCTTGTCTCGATTATTGAAGTCGCTTCTCTGGTCTCGATTGTGAAATAACCTTTGAATTTATTGAACGGAAAAATCTTGAGATCTACGCTTCCTTTACCAAGAGAAAGATGCTCATCTTTACTACCATTGTTGTCGTGAACGTGAACGTTAGCGACCCTGTCAAAATTTTTAATGAAAAAATTGTTCCTCTGGATGTTGTAATGACCAATGTCCAGAGTTAGGGCGAGACTTGTTTCGTCTAAAATTTTCGACAGAGCTTTTTCAATTTCCCCCTCTATTGCTATGGTATTCTCGAGAGCTAGGGTAACAGGACTTTTTTCGATAAAAGGCCCCAGTTCCTCTCTTATTACTCTTTCGCAGTGTCTCTCGTAGAGCTTCGGATCGAAATAGAAATTACCATTGTTCATGAAGCCCGGATTCCAGCCAATATGAAATGTTATCAACTTAGCTCCAGCTTTGTCGGCCAGGTTTATAACTTTCTCCATTTCCTCATAGCTTGCTCTTCTCATGCTTTCGCTGATCGAGATAAAGTTTGTACTTGTTGCTGGTGCGTGTATTAGGAGCTCGACGTCGTAGCTCCATATTAGTTCTATCAGTTCGCAGTGGCTGAGAGATTCGAGGCTGAAAAGTGGATGATCCATCAGGATTTCTATATGATTGAATCCATTATCCGTTATGAAATCAAAGGCCTCTCTAACACCGTGACGAACGTCTGGCTGTGCACCTATCTTCATGGCTCCACCATTGTTCCTATCCCCTCTTTTGTGAAGAGCTCAAGAAGTATTGCATGTCTTCTTGAACCATCGATGATGTGAACTCTTTCCACACCCCCCTCGAGCGCTTTTGCAATAGCCTCGAATTTTGGAAGCATTCCTCCTTTCAGTAAACCTTTTTCATGCATTTCTTTCAGTTCAGAAAGCTTTATCCTAGAAATCAGCGAATTCTTATCGTTTACATCTTTCAGAATTCCCGGGACGTCTGTAAGCATTATAAGCTTTTTCGCTTTCAGGGCGCTCGCTATATCGCCAGCAACGCTATCGGCATTCAGGTTGTATATGTTTCCGTTTAAGTCCGCTGAAACTGGGGAAACCACTGGAATAAATCCACTATCGAGCAGTATCCGAAGTATCGTTGGATTTACGAACTTAGTTTCTCCGACAAACCCTAAATCGATCATAACTTCTTCAAAACCCTTTTTCAGTTTCATCATTTTCTTTTCGGCAACTATAAGAAGACCATCTTTTCCGCTTAGCCCAACTGCTTTCCCGCCATTCTTTATAAACATTGAAACGATTTTGGAATTTATCTTTCCATCCAAAACCATTTCCACAACTTCCATCGTCTCCTTGTCCGTAACCCTCAGCCCCTCAACGAACCTGGGTTTCAGACCAAGTTTCTCCATCTTTTCTGAAATCTCAGGCCCGCCTCCATGAACAACTACAGGCTTAATGCCAATATAGTGTAACAGGATTATGTCTTTGACAGTCTCTTCAAGAACTTCATCGCTCACCATTGCATGCCCGCCAATTTTTATTACCATTGTTGTTCCGTGAAATTCTTTGATGAACGGCAGAGCTTCAACAAGGATCTCAACGTTTTGCATGGATTAAGATTTTGCCTTGTAGTTAAGATTTTTGCTCAGACTCGATTTTGAATCTTTCCTCGTTTTTAGCCATCTTATTCTTTACTGCCTTCAGGATGTCGATTCCTGCAACGTCGCAGAAGAAAAGCAAATATATCATCACATCTGCAAGTTCTTCGGCTATTTCATCCCTTTTATCTTTTAGGAGTTCCATTTCCTCCTCAAGGCTTCTTGTCCACTGAAAAATCTCCATTAACTCGGAAACCTCTATTGCCATCGATACTGCAAGATTTTTGGGGCTGTGATACTTTTTCCAACCTCTTTTGTCTCTAAATTGTCTCAGAATCTCTATAATTTCTTCCATTTCAATCTCCGAACGTTATTACTGGGCTAGTTCCAATCCTCTTTGCCCCCATTGCCCTTAGGACCGGCTTTAAAAATTTGACTCTAGCTCTATCCACAACTATGTGCACAGCTGCAGCACCCTTTGCGAGGGGGGAGATAGTTGGATCGAAACCCTCGTTTGTCAGGTAGTCTACTATTTTCCTTAAATCTTGTTCCCTCGGAACGTTAAAGTATAAGCTTACAAGGTTTCTGGAGTTTATTACCTCTTTTATATCCGTTAGCAGGTTCTCTAAAACTTCTCTCTTTTCCTTATCCTGTAAAGAATTTTTGTTGGCAATAAAAACAGACTGAACTTCCATGAGAATATCTATTATCCTGCATCTGTTTTCTTTGAGTGTTGTTCCGAATTCTGTAACCTCTATTATCAGATCAGCCTCGGGAAGAGGAGGAAGAATTGAAGCCTCCGTTTTTCCTATAGGATCAAAAACAATAGCGTTCAATCCGTGTTTTTCGGCATATTTCTTCGCGATTTCCGGAAATTCGGAAGCGATATATACAGTTCTGTTTCCCACTATCTCTTTGAATTCATCCACACTTTTAACATTTGGATAAACTTCTTCAGAAATTGCTGCAACGAGTTTGGTGGGTCTGAGCGGTAGATAATCTGTAACTACTACGTTGTTGAGACTCATCTTCAACTTCCAGTTTTCAAGTATATCCCCTCCTGTTATTCCAGCATCTCCTTTCCCGAGTTCGATGTATAGTGGCATTATCTGAGGTCGAACTTGCTTAAAAATTAGTTTTGGGTGATCTACATCGATAAGATAACCTCTTTCACTTTTTCCAAGCCTGTAACCAGCTGTCTGAAGCGCCTCCCAAATCGGTTTTTCAAGGTGACCATCAGGAAAGTAAACCTTGACAAGCATGCAGATGCTAGATACCTGATTTTAAAAACTATTCGATTGCATTGCCGATTGCGATATTTGTCGCAAATGAAACAGCTGAAAGACCTGTTTTTTTGCAGAATTCAATTGCTGAATCGAATATAGCAGCTTTTGAAACTACAAGTGGTATTCCTGCATTAAAACACTTTTTTGCAATTCCGAGAGAAATTCTGCCGGAGAGAAGGAGATAGGAATTTCCCAAGTTCTCACCATTCAGCAAAGCAGAACCAATTGCTTTGTCGACAGCGTTGTGCCTTCCAACATCATAAGCTCTGAAAAAATTGCCCTTTCCAACTATCACTGCCACGTGGTATCCCCGAGTTCTCCTATATTCTTCTATCTCGAGAAGAGAAAGACTTCGCCGCAAATCTTCAAGCTTGAATTTAATCGCATTTTCGATTTTTTTGCAGTAAATTTTATTCTGATTTGTCTGATTGACGTTTACTATCACTGCATTCTCAAGGATTTTTACATCGACTTTTTCAATACTGTCTGCTATCCCTTCCGAGACTATGAAACCCAAAGCAAGCTCTCTTAACATGTCCGGTGTGCATGCTAACTCGTTGGGATTCCCGTTTATGATGAATGTAATCTCCCTCTCTTTTGCAATCTCTAGCGGCTCCCCTATAATTTTGATCATATTTTTTTGATGTTCCAGCATGCCTTAAAAATTTCTCGTTTTTGATCCTTTAAAGGCGAGACTTTACAACTGAAAGCCTCGCCCTTTAGGAAGGTGGTCAGAACTTTTCCCTATCTGGTTTGAGAGCTATAGATCTGCGGAACTGGCAGATAAGACTCTTGATTTAGCCCGCTAAATCACAGGAACATCTTTGAGATAAT
>CAYXCK010000010.1:14129-18128 GCA_964463575.1 uncultured archaeon | reverse complement strand
GCAGATAAGACTCTTGATTTAGCCCGCTAAATCACAGGAACATCTTTGAGATAATCTTATGACCTTCCTCTCTGCTCCCGAAAAACTTCACTTCTCCGCCTACTAGAACACATACGCAGTTTGCAATTCTCGAGAGTTCCTCTATCTCATCGTGACTAGCGATTGCAATGGCCTTATTTGACATTTCCTTAAGGATTTCGAGGATTCGATGTCTTAAATCATGATGCAAACCCTGAAAAGGTTCGTCAAGAAGGAAGTACTTCCCATTCGTGGACAATGCTCTTGCTAGGACAACCATCTGTCTTTCTCCGCCACTTAAGTCTCTTCCTTTTCTTTTTCTCAGTTTTTTCAGCTCAGGAAAAAGCTCATAGGCTTTTTCGATATTTGAAAAGCTTAAATTTTCTTCGACGGTTAAATTCAAAGAGATTTTCATTCTCTCTGGGGCCAGTACTATCCCAAGCTTGAATCTCTCGCTTGGTGGAAGTTTTGTAATTTCCGAGCCATTCAGAAATACTCCTCCTTCGTCCGGTATGTAAACGCCCGCAAGTACTTTCAACAAAGAGCTTTTACCGCTGGCGTTCGGACCGACAATAAGAGTCAATCCTTTTTCGAGTGAAAAGTCGATGTGGTTGAGTATTATCCTAGAATTTCTTCTAAGGAGGATTTTCTTTGCTTCCAGCAATTACACCACCTTTAAGCTCAAAGAATTTTTTCGCGATCCCACGCAAAAGCTTGGGCCTATGTGAAGTTATAATCATAGATTTGTGTTGCTTTAGATTCCTGAGGATATCTAACAGTTGCTCAACACTTTCTACATCTAGACCGGCAAAAGGTTCATCGAGTAATAGTAGTCTAGGATTTCTCGCGTAGGCCATTGAAACCTGCAAAAGCTTAAGTTTTCCTTGAGACAGTTTTCTTGGAATGTTTTGTAGCTCTTTTTTAAGTTTAAATAGTTCCGCTATGCTATATACTTTCTCCTTATCCATGCAGGCTAGAAAGATGTTTTGTTCAACGCTTAAATTCCAGAAAACCCTAGGTAACTGGAAGGCAATTGATATCCCTATTTTCACGATCTTTTCCGGTTTCATTTTCGTTATGTCTTTGCCGTTAAAGAAAATTCTACCCGAACTTGGTTTTTCGAATCCCGATATTATCTTCAGCAGGGTAGTCTTTCCACTGCCATTAGGGCCAAAAAAGCAGTATATTCCGTCATCCAGCTCCAGATTTATGTTTCTCAGTACGAGAAGCTTTCCGTAAAATTTGGAGAGATTAACTATCTTTAGCATACTTCATCACTGCAAAAAACATTAAGACTACAGAGTAAAGAATATAGTGAGCTTCGGGAAATATTGCGGTGAGTGCGTGAGTTAGGAAAACAACTAAAAAACTTCCAAAGATGCAGGTGTAATACTTCCCATAGGAGATTGTGGAAGCCACAAACGGAAACAGGGCATAAAAAGGTGAGAAAACACTTGGGGATACATGAGAAAAGGTTAGAGCATGGAGAATGCCAGAAATCGATGCTATTACTGAGGATATGAAAAATGCGAACATTCTGTATTTGATGGGGTCGAGTCCTATACTTTTTGCAGCAATTTCATCATCTCTTACGGCTTTTATCTTCAGCCCGATTTTTGATTTACTGAGAACTTCTAGGAGGATAAGGAAAACTATAAATATAGTTGCGGAAGCCAAGTAAATTTTCTCACTGGGTAGCTGCAATGCAACTGAAAAACCTTCTTCACCTCCTTTTCCGTTGATTGTTAAGTAGTTTGAAGCTTGCCAGATTGCTATGGAAGTTATAAAAGTTGCAAAGGGGAATAAGCTTCTTCCAAAAACTGAAAGAAAGAGAAAAATCAAAAAATTTACGGGAGCCAGAAATGTAAGATATGGATTTATGGCGAGAATGTACGCTGAAATCCCAAAAGGAATCGATTGTCCGAAAGATATCCAGCCAGAATCTTTCTCCATGAGTTGCCATGAGAGGGTCAAAATACCTAGATTGATCGCTATAAGGGATAAGAATAAAACGTAATTCCCAAGAAACGGCGGGATGAAGAAGAGAAGGATTACAGGAAGAACTTTTGCAAGCATATTATCACCACGGCAAATATTATTGCAAACAGATATGACTTCTCTTTAAATACATTTGCCACCGTTGCAATGACTGTCGCAAAAATCAGATTCTGCCAGCCAATTGTAGGATATATTATACCTTGATTGTAGAAACTGCTGATTAATGCAATTAGGCCACCAGTGAAACTTAAAATTATCTTTCTTGCTCTCTCTGTTTTAATTCCGTATATTTCTGCGAGTTCGTAATCTTCTTCGACTATTTTTAGGGTTTTTGACTTCTTGCTGAATAAAAAAGAAAAAAATAGAAATAGAAAAGATATAGAAATAATTCCCGCAATGAAATGGTTCCAGATGACGTTTTCTCCAAAAAGTTCAAGTATCTGCACGTGGGTAATTATGTACTCTTTTTTGAAAATAATTCTTAAGATTTCTTCGATTGCTATTGCAAGTCCAAGTGAGAAAATTGTTGCTCTTGCAATTTCAAGCTTTTTTGTTGATTCATGAAGCAAAAAACCTGCAAAAATTCCCAATAGGGTTGCAAGAAATGGATTAAAATGCAAATATGCCCCAAGTGTTGAAATTGAGGAAAGCGAAAGATTGAGTATTTTACCAGCGCGATAACAAAGAAGAACTGAAATTGCAAAGACAGAAAAAAAAGAGGCAGCCAGAAATTCTGAAATCATCTTAGGATCTCAATTTTTCCATCTCTAAATATTCCCAAGCTTCCTTTTAGTTTTTCACTTCCCCATTTTGCTTGGTGATTTTCATCGAAGCTGTAAATTCCTGCTGCACCGATAAAGCTACCTTTTTCAAGCTGCTCTACTGGATCCCCTTTCGAAGCAGCTTGGGCGACGATCATAATAGCATCGTAGGTCAAAATTCCAGCATAGTTGTTTGCATCTTCCTTGAAAATAGACCTATAATCTTCGAAATACCTTTTTGTCAAATTAGTCTTTTCCTGTCCTTCCATAGCGGCTGCTTGAAAGGCAACATTGTTCACGCTGAGATTCTTAAGCACATAAGGTAAAGCAAGCGTCCCTCCTACTGAATATATTGTCGCTTTTCCACCCCTCATCGCAAACTCCCTAACAACACTTACACTTGTTGGTCCGGGATCTCCGAGGATTACAACTTCAGCCCCACTTGCAATTGCACTTGCAACGGCTTTTTTGTAATCTTCAGGGGCTATGCTTGGTGATTTGTACCATGCCTCCCCTTTAAATTCAGCTTTTGTGTTATTTTTTACATAGTTGAAAAGAGCAGTGTTAAAAGTCCTCAAAGGATCGAAGCCAATAAGATAATAGCTACTCGCATTCGAGATTTCTAAGAACTCTGTTGCAAGAACGCCCCAATAGGTTGTGTTGTAAGCATTTCTGAACACATATCTGTTTCCCTCCTTCACCTTACCCTCCAAATCAGCCGAAGCGACACTGGCGATGTATACGAGCTTTAATTCCTTTGCTGTATCTGCAGCTATCAAGCTTTGCGGGCTTGAATATGCCCCAACAACTGCAACAACTCCTTGCTGGGACAGGGACATAAATGCAGCTTTCGTCGTTTCTGGCTTATCTCCGCAGTCGGCTATTATAATCTTGACGTTTATTCCGAAAATTTCCTTTGCATGCTTTTCCGCGAGTTTTGCGGCGTTTTCCATTACAACTCCAGCTGACGAGAACTCCCCGGTTTTTGGAATTAGAACTCCTATTTTTACTTCCTTCTTTTCTTCAGCTGTGCAGCCAAGAAAAAGGATAACAGCAAGGATTGTTAGAAAAAGCAAAAACCACCTCATGGCAAAAACCACCACCTCATACTCTCAACTTTTCAATTAAGGATTTTATACCTTCTTTAGATCCTTACTTGCAAAAGAAATTGCAAACAGGTCTCTTTCGTATTCTATTCCCTCTCCTAATCCCTTCTTGAATC
>CAYXCK010000010.1:0-14029 GCA_964463575.1 uncultured archaeon | reverse complement strand
TAGGCATGCCCAAAACGTGTTCGGCGATGTAATTCAACGCCATCTGCTGAGTTACCGGGGCGAGACGGATTAGATTGATCTCTCTCCACCATCTTTCAACATCGTACTCTTTCGCGTATCCGTAGCCGCCAAAAACTTGCATTGACCAGTAAACGGCCTTGATACCCGCTTCGACAGCCACAACCTTGGCCATATTTGCGTATTTTCCAACTTCTCTGTAATCTGCTTTTCTATCGTAAAGCCAAGCTGCTTTGAAGTTCATAAGCTTTGCACATTCGATGTTTGCGTATGCCTCTGCCAACGGGAACTGAAGTCCCTGATAGCTGCCTATTGGATCTGCGAAAACTCTTCTCTTTTTCGAGTAATCTACCGCCTTGCTTATTGCAAGTCTGCTTATTCCAATTGCAGCTGTGGCAAAGCCCATTCTTTCGGGATTTAGAGTATCGAGGATGAGATACCATCCCTCATCCTGAGGGGGTATCAGGGCATTTTCTGGAAGGCGAAGGTCATTAAAACTCACCTCGCAACTCTTTGAGTAGTTTATTGCATGTTTTGGAATTGGATTAACCTTTATTGCCTTGTTTGGCAAATCTGCTAGGAATAAACTCAGACCAAAAGTCTTTTTCGGTGCTTTTTCTAGCGGAGTCGTTCTTGCGACTATCAGCATTCCTTTAGCTCTATCAGCACCGCTTATCCATATCTTATTTCCATTTATGACCCATTCGTCTCCTTCCTTAACGGCCCTAGTTTTTATCGCAAGCGTGTTTGTTCCGGCATCTGGTTCGGTTAATGCCATGCAAAATTCCATTTCCCCTTTCGCTATTTTTGGTAGGTATTTTTCTTTCTGCTCCTCGGTTCCATGTCTTACAATGCTTAAACCGCCAAAGACTTCGGTGAGCATGAGATACCAAACTCCCGCCATTCCGCAACCATTTGCAGCTAATTCCTCCATTGCTATTAGTAGCTCAGTTAGACCGTAGCCGCTGCCACCGTACTGCTCTGGAATTACAATACCGAAGAAGCCCGCTTTTGCTAGGGCTTTAAAGAACTCCTCGGCGAACTCACCTTTCTCCTCCTTTTCTCTCCAATATTCTGGCGGAAAATCTTGAGCTATTTCTCTTGCGGAATCCGCTATCATCTTTTGCTCCTCACTAAATTCGAAGTTCATTTCATCTCACCTCAAAAAATTTAAACGGGCTTGTAATAGGCTATGTCGGAAATGTTTCCCTTCATTTCTTCTGGTTTTCTAAGTACGGGTTTGACCTTCATTCCTATGCAAACTTCTTTTGCCTCTTTTATTACGTGTATTATCCTCCCATCAGTATTGTCGAGCTTTATCATTGCAATCACTTCTTCCATCGGTTCTTCGTTTAAGTCAAGCATCGCTACGGTAAATGCCTCAACGTACCCCTCTCCAGTGATTTCATAGAATTCCGTTTCGCTGAAGTCAAACTCACAGTAAATTCTTGGAGGGAAATAGCGATGACCGCATTTTTTGCACTTTGCAGCAATGAATTTTCCCTCTCTGAGTTTCCTGAAAAATTCTTCTCCCGCTCTGCCACTTGTGTAAATCCAGTATAACTCTATTTTTCCACCTTTCGGCGGAAAATGGCGCATTTTTTCGGGATCAACTATCTTCTCAATCATTTTCATCCCTCCAGAGGTTTCCAGTACTTTATATCTGTAATTGCACCCTCCCTTTCATTTTCTGGTTTCCAGACAGCTTTAACCCTCATTCCAATGTAGACTTTTTCAGGTTCAACTTCTCCAAGGATGTGCATTATCCCCATGTTGGGCGATGCACCGTCTACAGCAATGACTGCAACGATCACGGGTTTTTCCAGCGGTCTTGCATCTGGGTCGATGTAGGATATTGAGAACGTTTGAACGGTTCCGGTATCCTTAACGTAGACCCACCCATCTATCGGCTTGTAACATAGTTCACAGTATATTCTCGGCGGAAAGATTATTCTTCCGCATTTTTCGCACTTCGTTGCTATCAGTTTTCCGTTTTTGAGTTCGTTCAAGAATCTGCTCATTGCCTGTCCAGCAGTCCAAGAGTAGACGAGATTCGGATGGTCTTCAAAAAATGTGACCCTCCTTTCGGAAATATCCTTCTCGCTTAATGCAGTCCCCTCTGCAGAGGGAGGGCAGGAAATCTTTTTTCTTCCAACAGCCATGAGATCACCTCTTGTTAGACATCACCATTACAGTTCCAACCTGCATCAGATCTCCCCAGGCTTGGCAGACTCCTGTTGTGACCTCCTTTGCAACTTGTCTTTTTCCAGCCCTATAAGCGAGCTGCCAGTAGATTTCGCATGCTTTAACTCCCATGCTTGCGGCTATTGGATTTCCAACTCCCATTAGGCCGCCAGATGGACAAACCGGAAGGTCTCCATCTCTTGCAGTTATCCCCTCTCTTGTCAGAATTGGAGCCTCTCCTTTCTTAGCCAATCCTAAACCTTCCATGTGGTGCAGTTCTTTGTAATCAAATGGATCATACGGCTCCGCAACGTCTATCTGCTTCCTTGGATCTGTTATGTGGGCCATTCTGTATGCCATTTTAGCCGCTTCCGCTACGTATCTTGGAAAGTACAGATCTCTATTAGTCCAGTGAGTGGTATCGAGGGCCCAGCCAACTCCGGTTACCCAAACTGGCTCATCCGTCAATTGTCTTGCGATGTGCGGGGCAACCATTATCAGAGCTGCTGCTCCATCACTAGGAGGGGATACATCAAGTCTCCTTACTGGCAAGGCCATCGGCTCGCTGTTCAGGACATCTTCTACTGTTATCTTTTCAGCAACTTGGGCGCATGGATGATCTAGAGCGTTCGCCTTGTTCTTAACGGAAACGAGTGCTATATCCTCATGCTTGATATTGTTAACATGCATGTATCTGCGCATTTCCAATGCGAATATCCAAATCAGATTCGGCTTCAGCGGTCTATCCAGAATTGGATCCCAGATGTATTTGAACGCTGACTGCGGATGAGGATAACAGCAGGACATTTTTTCTTCACACACTACCAAGCAAACGTCTGCCAGCCCACTTGCAACATGCCAATATCCGGCTATTGGAGCAAAAACACCGGTCCCTCCGCCTACAAATACTCTTAGATACGGTCTGTCGCTCCCTCCAGCACCGTCCAACAAATATTCTCCTTTTAGAGCTGTCCCATCAAAGGCATCGGGAGCTGAACCCATTACGACCATTTCTATGTCCTTAATATCAAGGCCAGCCTCTTCTAAAGCCTGCTTTACGGCAAAATACGATAATTCCTTACCAGTTTCGAGCAATCTTCGCTTGAAAGTAGTCATTCCTGCACCAACTATTGCGACATCCTGTTTTTTATGGAACTTTAAACCTTTAACAATTTCAACCTCCATATTTCACACCCCAAATACGACGACAGCCCCACTTGCCGTCGGAATATATCTCCAAGATTGTGCAACACCGATTTCGCAATCTAATTGTCTTCTGCCGGCCTCGCCACGGAGCTGTATTACTATCTCTAGAGCCTTCTGTCCTCCAGTAGCCTCCAGCAGGTTTCCTACTCCAAGATTTCCTCCGGAAACGTTAACGGGCAATGAACCGTTTCTTGCAAAGTAACCTTCACTCATAAGATTGCAGACGTCATATTTTCCAGCAAGCTGGAGTGCAACGATGTGCTGAATTTCTTTGAAGGCAAATCTATCGTCAACTTCAGCTATGTCGATTTCCTTGCTTGGGTTCTCGATTCCTGCCATTCTATATGCCATCTTTGCAGATTTGTAAGCATAACGAGCTTCGAAACTCATGGTGTCGTAGTTGCTCGTTTCGCTCCACCAGCCCACGCCTTTTATCCATACTAGTGAGTCTGTGATTTTCCTAGCCATTTCATCGCTTGCAACAACAAAAACGATTGCTCCATCTGCCCTTTCAGCTATCTCTATTTTTCTCATTGGATAAAATACAAACGGGCTTTTTAGGGCGTATTCAACGGTTAACTTCGCTCCATAGGGGGCTGAGTCGTTTAGCAGGGCATTTCTTTTATTTTTCACAACAACTTCAGCTATTGCCTCTTGAGTTATACAGTATTTGTTCATGTAATAACTCATTTCAAGAGCTGCGAGATAATAAGGATGGGCATTAGTAACTCCTTTCAGCCAAATCGGATCCATTGCGTGTCTTATAACCTCACCGAAGGTCTTTATATCACTTGCTTTGCTGTGGGCTTCGACCACGGCTATCTCTGCCAATCCGCTTTCAATTTGCATATAAGCAGTTGCTAAACCGTAAAGGAAGTCGGCGCAGACTGTACAAGTTGGCTTCAGCACTGCTCCGAGTTGGTCTGGAACAAATTCGTCGAAGATTGCAAAACCTTCGTAGAAGTCCTCAGCACATGTTATAAAACTGTCAACGTCTTTTCTCGGATCTATTCCAGCATCTTCGTAGGCTCGTACTGCTGCTTCATACATGATCTCTTTCCAACTCAGATCTGGCGTATTTGCATTAAAACCGCTGTAACCAACCCCAACTATTGCAGGCATTAAATCACCGAAGCATTTTTTGTAAATCCCTATTTAAGTTTTTGTTTTTTTTATCGTTCAATTCAAAAAACTTTTTATTTAGTACTGAAAATTAGTATTTATGAGAGTTTTATACGAAGAAAAAGAGAAAGTGGGCAAAATAATCCTCAACAATCCGGAAAAAGTGAACCCGCTATCCTATGAAACACTCTGCGACTTGGAAAAGATAATAAAAAATTTGGCTGAAGAAAGGAAAGTTAGAGTAGTAATTTTAACTGGGGCTGGAAAAAACTTCTCGGCTGGTCATGATCTGAGAGAAATCTACGAAAGGGGACCGGTAGAAGTTGAGAAGCTTTTTTTGCAATGTTTTAAAGTCATGCATGCGATAAGAAGCGCCCCTCAGCCTTTTATCGCAATGGTCCGTGGAGTGGCGTATGCTGCTGGTTGTCAGCTAGTTGCGGCCTGCGATCTGGCAATAGCCTCAGAAAATGCTCGATTTGCGACTCCGGGTGTAAACATAGGGTTATTCTGTTTTACGCCAATCGTTTTTGTGAGTAGAAATGTCAGTAGAAAGAAAGCATTTGAGCTTGGAATTCTTGGGGAACCTCTCAGCGCTGAGGAGGCGCTAAGAATAGGCTTGGTTAACAAGGTGGTGAGAGATGAGGAACTGGAAAAGGAGACGGGAGAATTTGCGAAAAAAATTGCTGAATTTCCGCTCGAGGTTCTTGAATCGGGCAAGCGCTTCTTCTATGGCCAGATATTCATGGAGGACTTTTCTGCGCTGAGTTTTGCCACAGAGGCCATTGCGTTGCATTCTGCTTCAAGATTCGCCAAGGAGGGAATTAAGGCATTTCTTGAAAAGAGAAAACCTGTTTGGGGTGAGTAAATGATAAGTGGTGGTGAATACGTTGAGAGATTGAAGGAATATAAAAGGGTTATATATGTCGCGGGTAAAAGGATTGAAAATTGGACAGAACATCCAAACATAAAGCCGGTGATAAATGCGATAGCAAAAACATACGAGCTTGCGGGCAACTATGCAGTTTTCTCGGATCTTATTAACGAAAAAGTCAATGTACTGAATGCAGTAATCAAAAGTGCTGACGATCTGATAAAGAGATACGACTACCAGAGAGAGCTTAGCCTAAGGCTTGCGACTTGCAATTACCGATGCACCGGTTGCGATGCAATAAATTCGCTATACCCGATTACGAAGATTGTTGACGAAAAAAGCGGTAGTGACTATCACAAAAGATTTCTTAATCTTTTGAAGGAAATACAGAAAAATGACCTTGCATGTACATCTGCTTTAACAGATGTGAAGGGGGATAGAAGCAAAAGACCGCTGCAACAGGAGGAAATGTACGTTAGAGTTGTCAAAAAAGATAACAAGGGCATTTATGTCAGCGGCGCAAAAATCCATCAAAGCGGCGCTTTTGCAGCTGACGTAAACTTTGTCCTTCCAACGCAGACTTTTAAGGAAGGAGAAGAAAAATTTGCGGTCGCCTTTGCCTCTCTCCCGGAAGACGACGTAAAATACGTTCTGCAGAATACAGGAGTCCAAGCAAAGTTTAGAGAAGGGGGAAGCTTCGAAACTGGGAATCCGAAGTTCGGGGATAGAACAACTTGTATGATCATTTTTAAAGAAACTTTCATTCCTTGGGATAGAGTGTTCGTTTTTGAAGATTTGAAGGCCACAAGAGATCTGCTAACTATCTTTGCCTGTTCTCATCGTTGTGTTGGAGCGTCCTGCAAAGCTGGATTCATGGATTCTATGGCTGGTGCTGCAAGCATGATGCTGAAGGCAAACGGACTTGAAAACGTCTCACAATTAAGGCAAAAAGTTGCAGAAATAGTGGCCTTTAGCGAGTCTGCACACGCAATAGCAGTAGGGGGAGCTGTGAAAGGGTATAGGATTGCTGACACTTGGCAGCCAAATAGAGAAGTAGCAAACTCGGCGAAAGTAATGGGAGTGGAAAGCTTCATGAAATCTCTTGCAAATCTCATAGACATTGCCGGCGGAATTCCTGCAACTGCGCCTTCAGAGTTCGATCTTAGAGGAGAGATAGGGGAAGAAATAAGAGAACTCATGCGGGGAAGCGAAAAAATTTCCCACGAAGATAGAATGAAAATAATAAAATTTATTGAATTTTGGGCTATGAGTTCACATTTGGTCGGAGCTTTTCATGGTGGCGGATCACCCAGCGCCTCGCTCGTTTTTCTGCAGTTCCTAGCAGATCTGGCAAAAAGAGAGAGGGCAGTATGTGATTTGCTAGATATAAAAAGCTAAATTTTTTTAAACTTTTCTTGAGGTGATTTCATGCTGGAAACTATGAAGATAAGGGTTTTAGTCGCAAAACCCGGACTTGATGGCCATGATAGGGGAGCAAAGGTTGTTGCCCGCGGTTTAAGAGATGCGGGATTTGAAGTTATATATACGGGAATAAGAAGAACCCCAGCTGAAATAGCAGAAACTGCTTTGCAGGAGGATGTTCAGGTTTTGGGATTAAGCATTCTAAGCGGCGCCCACATGGAATTGATACCCCTAGTTATTGAAGAGTTAAAGAAGAGAGAGCTTGAACCCGGAAAAGATCTCATCGTCCTTGTGGGGGGAATAATCCCTCCAGACGATGCAAAGGTTCTGATGAATCTTGGAGTTTCAGGAATTTTTACACCCGGGACCAAGATTAGTGATATAGTAGAATTCATAAAGAAAGAAGTAGAAAAACTGAAGAGGTGATGATATTGAAGATAGACCATATTGGAATTGCGGTTAAGAATTTGGAGGAAGCCGTTAAAACTTTCGAGTCTTTGGGTCTTAAAGTTAAGGAAATAGAAGAAGTAAAAGAACAGAAGGTGAAGGTTGCAATGCTTCCAGTGGGAGAGAGCAGAATAGAACTGCTGGAAGCAACGGCTGAAGATTCTGCAATAGCGAAATTCATAGCCAATCGAGGAGAGGGGATCCATCACATAGCTATAAACGTAGAAAACATAGAGAAATCACTTGAAAATGCAAGAAAGGCTGGCATAAAACTGATAGATGAAAAACCGAGAATAGGGGCTGGTGGGAAAAAGGTTGCGTTTCTACATCCGAAAAGTGTGCATGGTGTCCTTTTGGAATTCGTAGAGGGTTAATATGGAGGCGCTGAAGGATCTATACAAAAGGAGGGAAAAAATTTTAAAGATGGGCGGTGACGAAAGGATTGCAAAGCAGCATGAGCAGGGAAAGCTGACGGCGAGAGAAAGGATAGATCTACTTCTTGATCCGGGAAGCTTTGTAGAATTGAATCCGTTTGTTGAAAAAAGAAATACGGATTTTGGTTTGGACAAGATGGATTTACCTGCGGATGGTGTAATAACTGGCTACGGAACTGTTGACGGGAGACCAGTAGCAGTATTTGCCCAAGATTTTACAGTTATGGGAGGAAGTCTCGGGGAAATGCATGGATTCAAGATAGCTTATCTCCTAGACTTCGCTATGAAGGTTGGAATTCCAGTGGTTGGATTAAACGACAGCGGTGGTGCGAGAATCCAAGAGGGTGTCGACTCTCTTAAAGGTTATGGAGATATATTCTACCGAAACACACTGGCAAGCGGAGTAATACCCCAGATAAGCGTAATTCTTGGTCCATGCGCCGGAGGAGCTGTCTACAGCCCTGCTATCGGCGATTTTATCGTCATGACAAAAAATCAGAACTGCTACATGTTTATAACAGGTCCGGCCGTCGTTAAAGCTGTGACGGGTGAGGACGTCACGGCCTTTGAACTAGGAGGATGGGAGGCTCACGCAATGAAGAGCGGAAATTGTCATCTAGTAGCCGAGAGCGATGAGGATGCAATGAGATTGGTGAGAAAACTGCTGAGCTACTTGCCGCTGAATAACATGGAGGATCCTCCAACCGTTAAAACAAATGACAGTCCATCCCGCTTAACACCAGAAATCTATGAAGTGATCCCAGAAGATCCGCAGAAGCCCTATGATATGCATGCTGTGATAAATGCAGTCGTTGATGAGAATGAATTCTTTGAAATTCACAAATATTTCGCCCCGAATGCGGTAGTCGGCTTTGCAAGGATTGATGGAAAAACGGTAGGGATTGTGGCTAACAATCCTGCGCACTTGGCCGGATGTTTGGATGTTGATAGCAGCGACAAGATTGCTAGGTTTGTCAGATTTTGCGACTGCTTCAACATTCCAATAATTACGTTTGTAGATGTTCCGGGCTATCTTCCGGGAGTTGAGCAGGAATATGGGGGTATAATAAGGCACGGAGCAAAAGTTCTCTTCGCCTACAGCGAGGCAACAGTTCCAATGGTAACCATAATTGCAAGAAAAGCTTACGGTGGAGCATATCTTGCAATGGGTAGCAAGCACCTTGGGGCCGACATCGTTTTTGCGTATCCCACCGCAGAAATAGCTGTAATGGGACCGGAAGGTGCTGCAGAAATAGTTTTCAGAAAAGAAATTTCCAGTGCAACCGATCCAAAAGCTATGAAAGAGGCTAAAATAAGGGAATATAGGGAAAAATTTGCAAACCCATACAGAGCGGCGGCCCGCGGATATATCGACGATGTAATAGATCCTAAGCTAACTAGGATCAAAATAATTTCTGCCCTTAGAATTCTTGAGAGCAAGAGAGAGAAGTTGCCGCCTAAAAAGCATGGAAACATTCCTCTGTGATCAATATGACGCCAGATGAATTTATCGTTGCTGTAGCATGCATACACAAATATCTGAGAGAGAAAGAGAAACCAATTGAGATAAAAGAGACTCCTAAAGTCTGGAAACTCTCTGGGAGGGTGATACTGTGATCTACAGAGCTGAATTTGGCGGAAGAGTTTATGAAGTTGAAGTTGAAGAAGTTGGAGCGAACCTATTCCAAGTAAAGATAAATGGAAAAACAGCTCTGATCGAAGTCAAACCAAAAATCGAAGTAAAGATAGAAGTTGCTGAAAGAAAGGAAAGAAAAGGGAGGGTTGAGAAAATTGAAAAAGTCGAAAAGATTGAGGGCAAAGTCATAAAATCGCCAATGAATGGAATGGTGACTAAGATACTCGTAAAAGTCGGAGATGAAATAAAAGAAGGAGATACCGTTGCCGTGATTGAGGCCATGAAAATGGAAAATCCGATAAAAGCAACTGTCGGCGGAAAAGTTGTTGAAATTTTTGTTAAAGTTGGGGATAAAGTTGTGAAAGATGCTCCCTTAATTAGATTGGGGTGAGATATTATGAACAAAAAAGAGTGGGAGGAAAAGGTTGTTAGTCCTTTCATAAAAAAAGCTCCGGAAAGAAAGAGGGAATTTAAGGTCAGTTCTGGATTCGTGGTTGATAGACTCTATACACCAGAGGACGTTGGCGTGGTAGATCCAAACTACGAGAAGAAACTAGGATATCCTGGCGTTTATCCTTTCACTAGGGGAATATACCCGACAATGTATCGTGGGAGAATTTGGACAATGAGACAGTACGCCGGCTTTGGAACTGCTGAAGAGACAAACAAAAGATACAAATTCCTTCTCTCTCAAGGGCAGACTGGTTTGAGTGTCGCGTTTGATTTACCAACACAAATTGGCTATGACAGCGATCATCCCATGGCCTTAGGGGAAGTTGGGAAAGTAGGAGTGGCGATTTCAACGATTGAAGACATGCAAACACTTTTCGATGGAATACCTTTGGCAAAAGTTTCGACTTCAATGACAATAAACTCAACTTGTGCCCAAATACTGGCGATGTACGCTTTGGTTGCGGAATCTCAGGGAGCCAATATAGCTGAACTCCGAGGAACTGTACAAAACGATATGCTAAAAGAGTACATCGCGAGGGGTACTTACATATATCCACCTGAGCCATCTTTAAGACTGGCAACAGACATAATCGTCTTCTGTGCAAAACAAATGCCAAATTGGAATTCGATAAGCATCTCCGGTTATCACATGGAGGAAGCCGGTGCAACCCCTGTCCAGGAAGTTGCTTTTACGCTAGCAGATGGGATAACTTATGTTGAAAAAGTTCTAGAAAGGGGCATAAACGTTGACGACTTTGCACCTCAACTGAGCTTTTTCTTCTCTGCAGGAAACAATTTATTCGAGGAAGTGGCGAAGTTCAGAGCAGCAAGGCGTTTGTGGGCAAGAATAATGAAGGAAAGGTTCAATGCAAAAAAGCCTCAATCGATGATGCTTCGATTTCATGTTCAGACTGCTGGCTGCACTTTAACTGCTCAGCAACCTGAGCTGAACATAATTCGAGTTGCCATGCAGGCTTTAGCAGCAGTTCTCGGAGGTTGCCAGTCGCTACATACCAACAGCTTTGATGAAGCCCTTTGCCTTCCGACCGAGAAAGCGGTGAGAATTGCACTCAGAACTCAGCAAATAATCGCTGAAGAACTCGGAGTAGCTGACGTCATAGATCCGCTCGGAGGAAGCTATTATGTAGAATGGCTTACAGACAAAATCGAGGAAGAGGCGATGAAATACATAGAGAAGATTGATGAAATGGGGGGAATGATCAGGGCAATAGAGAGCGGTTATGTTCAAAGGGAAATTCAGAAATCCGCTTACGAGAAGCAGAAAGCAATAGAAAGCGGCGAACTCGTAGTTGTTGGAGTAAACAAATATCAAATCGAGGAGGAAATCCACATGGAACTCTTAAGAGTTCCTAAAGAAGTCGTTGAAAAACAGGTTGCAAGAGTGAAGAGGTTTAAGGAGAACAGGGATAAGAGAGAAGTCGAAAAGGCTCTTGAAAAGCTGAAAAAAGCAGCTGAAACCGATGCCAATCTCATGCCCTTTGTTTTCGAATGTGTCAGATCAAAGGCGACGCTGGGTGAAATAGCTGATGCGCTTAGAGAAGTTTTTGGGGAATACAGAGCACCAGAAATTTTCTAATTTTTTAATGGAGCATGAAGCCAAGGAATTTCTTGAGAAATACGGTATAAAGACTGCAAAATGCTTTTTTGTAAAGAAGGAAGAAAATTTACTCGAAGCTTTGAAAATAACTGGTTTTCCTGCTGTTTTGAAGATCGCTTCTCGAAGAATTCCACACAAGAGCGATGTTGGAGGAGTGAGGTTTGTTAACGACGAAAAAGAGGCAGTAAAAAACTTCCGGGAACTCATGGCAATTGACTTTGCTGAAGGTGTAAACGTTCAGAAAAAACTGGATGGAGGTATCGAGATATTTTTGGGTGTTTCGCAAAACGAACAATTTGGACAATTTTTGGCCCTTGGTTTGGGAGGATTTTTTATAGAAGCTTTAAAAACTTACAGCGTTCGTTTAATCCCAGTCTCAAGAAAAGACGTTGAAGACATGCTTAGAGAAATTCCAAATATCTTTGAATATCGCGGGAGATTATTTGACAGAGAAGCGGTAATAGAGCTCGCTCTGAAGCTTAGCGAAATTGCTGAAAAAGAAAATATATTGGAAATGGATTTGAATCCTGTTTTCGTGTACGAAAAGGGATGCATCGTTGCTGATGCAAAGATATTTCTCGGGGAAAAGAAATCCTTTAAGAGGGTAAAAAAGATTCCTATACTAAATCCAAAAAAGATAGCAGTCATCGGCGCAAGCGATAAGCCGCTGAAGGTTGGTTATGCAGTCATTCAAAGTCTGAAGGCGAATAGAAATATTGAAATATACCCCGTAAATCCGAATCTGGACGAAATAGATGGGTTTAAGGTTTTCAAGTCCTTGGCGGAGTTACCTGAAGTGGATCTTGCTGTAATCGCGCTGCCCGCTGAAAAAGTGGTTGAGATTGTTGAATCCCTAATTGGAAAGGCGAAGGAGGTATTAATAATTTCCGCAGGCTTTAGAGAAGCTGAGATTGAGGAGGGGAAGGAAAGAGATAAAAGATTGCGAGAACTGAGCGAGAAAATAACAATCATAGGTCCCAACGTATTCGGTTTTGTAAACCTGATAGATGAAATCAATGCAAGCTTTACGCCGGCTTTCAGCAAACTTAAAAAGGGGAGAATTGCCCTCGTATCCCAAAGTGGTGGAATTTGCCATTACATATTGCACAAATTCAGCGATGTTGGTTTTAGCTATATAATCCATCTAGGAAACCGCTGTGATGTAGATTTTCCAGATGTTATTGAGTTTTTGGCGAACGATGATAACACGAAGGTTGTTGCGATTTACGTTGAAGGTCTCGAGAACGGGAGGGCATTTTTTGAAAGTTTAAAAAAGATAAGGGAATCTGGAAAATTTGCAGTTGTTCTCAAAGCTGGAAAGAGCGAAGTCGCTGATAGAGCTTCTTTAAGTCACACCGGGAGTATAGCAGGAGATTATAAGATTTTCAAATCCGCGATAATGCAGGCAGGCGCCATAGCTGTCGAAACACCAACAGAACTGATAGATGTAGCAATCCTGCTTGAGAAATTCGGAGCAATTCGAAGCGTAGCAGTTGCAACAATTCAAGCTGGACTTGGAATTGTTTTTGTAGACATCCTTGAAAGTAACGGAGGAAAGCTTGCAAAATTGAGCAGCAAAACGATACAGGAGCTGAGAGAGATTCTTCCTCCGTTAACTTTCAGAGAGAACCCCGTAGATTTATCTTTTAGTGGGCTCGACTTTTTAAAACTAAAAACAATTCTCGAAATAGTTAAAAAGGATGAGAACGTAGATGCCGTGGTATTCTGTTATGCACTAGCCCCTCCGGCGTGGGTTGTGCCTGAAGATGTTATGAAAAAGCTCTTCAGAGATGAGATCGTTGTGTACATTTCGGACTGGGAAGATTTTGAAAGAAAGAAAAGGATAATGGCGAACTGCATTCTTTTTGATTCTGTTGAAAGAGCGGCACTAGCCCTCGCTAGACTTACGCATGCTTTCAACTGACTTCCTGTAGCTTTCTATCATGGGTAGCGGTACTCTTAGAGCAGTATTGGGGATCGGATATCTTATTCCTCTCTTATGCGTTTCCTCTAGCCCTTTTGCAATCTCTTCAGCCATTTCGAAAGGAAAAGCTACAGCCATTTCATGATCTTGGGTTAGACCAAAGAGTCTGTCGCCGTAGCATGGGATGAGTATTTTCAGCTTTTTGTAAACAAAAGCCTCTAGGAACTCGGCACACGCTCCCCTACCTAGGATCGAGGTATCCACTTTGCCTCCTTTATTGTAGAGATAAGCGTGAACAAAGCGGAGGACCTGTGCTGGGGTTGCGTAGACAACGACAAAGTCTGGTTTGGGTATAAACTCTTCCCTCTCCAAAGGTGCTACTAGGCAAGATTTGTATCCTTTTACTTTTGGAACGACTTCCTCAAATTTCTTTCCTATTTCCTCGTTTATCGCATACCCTGCTTCGTATGCAAGTTTTCCTGATTTATAGAGCTCATCCGGTTCAGCAAAGCCATAGGCTATGATTCCTAGTGGACAAGTCGTTTCAACGTCGAACTTTAAAAACCAACCATATCTTCTCGCCATGTTGTATATTTGACAAATAGTTAGGTCTTTGAGTTTTCTCGCTCTTTGATCGTCGCCGAATTTAAAAGAAAGCGGAAAGGTTTGGGGTCTGATGTAGCGTTCTATAACG
>CAYXCK010000009.1:0-28391 GCA_964463575.1 uncultured archaeon | reverse complement strand
AGGAATCGAGCTCTCTCTCGTCTTCAAAGATCACGTTCGTTCTAAGATTTGTGTAAGATCTGTGGTAGACATATAGAGGTTTCCTGTAGCCGTTGCAGGATATATCTTCCAGCATTCTATCTCTTACCATCGCATTGATCCTTCCGTAGCCGATTAGGTCTCTTTCTAGGTAATAGAATATTTTTGCGAATCCTTTCTCATCTAGATTTATCCCCAATTCATTCAGCACTTTGGTATAAACGTTCTGTAAAATCGCTTCTTTTTCCATTCCGTCGGAAATTGAAATTCTTTCCAGTTCATCTCGTATCAGGAGATATATTTGGGTGTAAACTTCCATCTCATACGGTGAAAGCTTGGGTTCAGCAACAAAATACCAGTAATCCTGCTCATTTTCATTGTATAGAATGAAAATCTTGCAAAAATGCTCCTCAATCCAGTATTCTTCAACCACTTTCCAGCCGGGAGGAGGTGTAAATTCTATTAGGGGTCCATGGATTTCTGGTTTGTACTCTTTTGTTACTTCACGGAATATTCTCTTCTCTTTCTTGGTTCTAAGCAGAACTCGTCTTTTTTTGGCTTTTCTTATTGTCTCAATTGCTTCCTCTTCGAATTTCTCTAGCCCCTTTTCTTCAATCTTTTTCTTTGCCTCTTTTTTTAGTATTGATATGGACACTCTTACCATCGATAATTTTATTAATTTAGAGGTAATTAAGCTTTTCCAGTATTTTTTCTTTCAGTTTTGAAATTTGATCTACCACTTTCTCATCATCAACATTGATTGGGACTCTATCTTCGACAACTATCTTTCCGTTAACAATTACGTCTCTCACTTCGCAACCGTTGGAGGAAAAAACAAGAGAATTTGCATAGTTGTAAATTGGCATTTGGTAAATTTTCGGTTCCACCACTATTATGTCCGCAATTTTTCCTTTTTCTATTTCTCCGCCATCGATTCCATATGCCCTATAGCCGTTTTTTGTTGCCATTTCCAAGTATTTCACAGGACTCAGGAACTTTTTTCTGAGTTGCTGAAGTAAAGCGGAAAGTCTAATTTCGCTGAAAATGTTCAGCATATTGTTGCTAGCTGCTCCATCAGTTCCAATTGCAACATTTACACCATTTTCAGCCATTTCAGCAATCTTTGCAATTCCGGAAGACAGTTTCAAGTTGCTCGATGGACAATGCACAACACTTGTCCTCCTATTAGCGATCAGGTTTATTTCGTCACCGCTGAGCCAAATGCAGTGAGCTAGAACTGTTTTTTCATCTAGGAACTTTATATCATCCAAAAGCTTTATGGGAGATCTACCGAATTTTTTCTTGGACTCTTTAACTTCCCATAAGGTCTCGGAAGCATGAATATGCTTTATGAGCCCCATTTCGTTTGCAAGATCATTTATTCTTGAAAGGAATTCTGGTGAGCAGGTATATATGGCATGGGGCGTTAGCATCGGTTTGATTCTCTCTTTGTTCTCACAGTTTTTTATAAAATCCAATGCGATTTTGAGCTCTTTTTCCATTCTATCCTTACTTCCACGATCTGCCATTCCGTAACCCAGTACAGCTCTAATCCCCGTCTCTTCTACAGCTCTTGCAACGCTGTCCATATGTATGTACATATCAGAGAAGCAGGTTATTCCGTTTTTCAGCATTTCAATGCAAGCAAGCATGGATGCAATGTAAATAGATCTTTCATCTAGCATGGCCTCAATCTTCCAAACTTTATCCAACCATTTGTCGAGTGGTAAGCCTTCTGCGTAACCTCTTAGTATTGTCATTGCGGAATGTGTATGGGCGTTGAAGAATCCCGGAAGAACTAAACAGCCTCTTGCATTTATTTTTTCCTTTCCTTTAATCGATTCCTTTCCAACATAAGCTATTTTGTTGTTTATTATCCCTATATTTCTTTCAATGAAATCTCCAGAAATGAAGCAAATACCGTTCTCTATTACTAGGTCGAACATATTTTCAGCCCTTTTCATTTGCTGTGAGCTATAGCTTACGCCTTCTTTAATTTGCCTAGTTCGGGAGTAATTTAAAGCTTTTGACTTTTCAATCTCCGCCAACAGCGAGGGTTTTTCAGTTACAAAAAATTTTCAAAAGAATTTTTAACTTGACCAAGCATTGCTTTCATGCTTAAGGACGTCATAAAGGATAGCGTTGGAGAAAAAGTCTTTCTGCTTGGGAACGAAGCAATTGCTAGGGGAGCGCTCGAAGCAGGGGTAGATGTATGTGCAGCTTATCCGGGGACGCCATCTTCGGAAATTTTGGACACTCTTAGCAATGCTTGTCCTTTGCTCAAGGGTAAATTGGAGTTCCACGTTGAATACTCTACAAACGAAAAAGTTGCGCTTGAAGTTGCCATTGGAGCCTCATTGGCTGGGAAAAGAGGAATGGCTTGCATGAAGCATGTCGGTGTAAATGTAGCTTCTGACGCTCTTTTGAGTTTCGCCTATGTTGGTTCAAGGGGTGGACTTGTATTGGTTTCGGCCGATGATCCGACGATGCATAGCAGTCAGAACGAGCAGGATAACAGATGGTATGGCAAAATTGCTAAGATTCCGGTTGTAGAGGCTTCGAACGTTGCTGAATTGAAGGAGATAACTAGACAGTGTTTTCAAATTTCGGAAAATTTTTCGATTCCAGTGATTCTGAGAAGCTACACAAGGCTTAGTCATGCCAGCGGGATTGTCACTCTGGGAAAATTGCCTGAGAAAAAGCTGGAAAAGGTCAGCTGGAAAAGAAGTCCGGATACGGACGTTGTTTTGCCAGCAAATGCGAGGAAGCTCAAAAAGATTCTGAACAGAAAACTCTCGGACGTTGAGAAATTCTTCAACAACTGGGAGATGAATTGGATAATTGATGGGAATGGAAAAATTGGAATAGTTGCCTGTGGTCTGGGCTATAGCTATGCTAAGGAGGCTTTGGAAAATTTAAACTTAAAATTACCGATTTTGAAGCTCTCTTCTGCTCATCCGGTGCCGGAAATGCTTGTGGAAAAGTTTATCTCAAATCTCGACGCGGTGATTGTTGTTGAGGAAGTTGATCCGTTTATCGAGCTTCACCTGAGAGCCATGTGTATAGAGACGTACGGAAAAATGAACGGATATTTCCCTATGGACTATGAATATAACGTGACCATAGTAGAGGCCGGAATCGCCAAGGTATTTGGATTGAATCCTAGCTTCGAATCAAATCCTTTAAAGGACGAGCTCCAGAAATTGGCCCCACCAAGACCTCCCGTCTTGTGCGCCGGTTGCCCGCATACAGCTACTTTCTACGCAATTCGAAGGGTTGTCAATGAGCTCGGAAATGCTTGTCTGCCGAGCGATATAGGATGCTACACTCTCGGCATAAACAAACCATTCGAAGCCGTGGACATAACGATATGCATGGGTGCCAGTGTCGGGGTTTCCAATGGTTTGGCACATGTTTTAAAAGAAAAGATAATCGCCACAATTGGCGATTCAACTTTTCTTCACGCTGGAATTCCGGCTTTGATAAATGCTGTATACAATGGGGCAAAATTCGTGCTTGTAATCTTGGACAACTCAACAACGGGTATGACAGGACATCAGCCGCATCCGGGAACAGGAGTGAGAGCTTGTGGAGAGATGGGGAAAAAGGTAATAATAGAAGATATAGTTAAAGCTTGCGGAGTCGATTTTGTAGAAGTTGTGAACCCCTACAACATTAAAAGGACAATTGAAACTCTCAAAAGAGCCTTAGCCCATCCAGGGGTTGCGGTTGTAATCGCTAGACAACCTTGTGCGATACTCTGGGCTAGAGAGAGAAGAAGGAAAGGGAGAATAATTCCGCTGAAGGTAACTCAGGACTGCGATCTGTGTATGGAATGCATAAACACTTTCTCATGCCCCGCCTTGATTTATGATGGGAGGGTTAGGATAGATAAGGAAGTCTGCGTTGGTTGCGGTGTTTGTAGCCAGATATGCAAGAAGGGGGCAATAAGGAGAGAATAAAGGAGCTCAGCTGGAGGATTTCCGTTAGTTCAACAGTGGTCTCGGTCTTTTTTGTTAGCTTCATTGCTTTCTATCTATCTGGATTTGGCCCAAAATCATTTTTATTTGCAGTTCTTTGTTCCTTAATAACGTATCTAGCAATTCGAGTGTCAAGGCTTAAGCTTTAGTTTTGAAAGCCTTTCCTATCACTTTAAAAATCACGCGTAGATGGCCCTTTTTTATTTCTCGGAATATGAATTTCGGTCTGAGATAGAATTTGAGATAACATTTTCTCAGAAACCTCGCAAGCTCTTCAGCAGGGATTAATGTTTTTATTACAGGTTTTCCCGCGGTGTAGTTTTCATAGTCCTCGGTTAATAGAAGATTCTTCTCTTTCGCTTCCCTGTAAATCTCTGTCCCTGGGTATGGGGTTAGTATTGAGAATTGGGCATAATCTGGATCGAGTTTTATCGCAAATTTTAGTGTCTCTTCCATCTCTCTTTTTGTCTCAATTGGAGCTCCGATTATAAAGGAGCAAATTGCAGATATTTTTAACTTTTTTGTGATTTTAATGACTTCCTTTGCTTTTTCAAGCGACAATCTTTTGTTGTAATAATTTAGAATTCTATCGCTCGCCGATTCTATTCCGTAATAAATTGCTGAACAGCCTGCAGATTTCATGATTTCAAGCAGTTCTCTGTCTATAGTGTCTATCCTTGAAGAACAGCTCCATGTGATATCAAGCTTTCTGCTTTTTATCTCCCTGCATATTTCTGCAACTCTTTTTTTGCTCAAGGTAAACGTGTCATCACCAAATGCAATGTGTCTTGCATTAAAATCGTTTACAAGCCATTCAATCTCATCTGCAACATTTTTGGCACTCCTTGCACGAAATCTTCTACCCATGAACAGCGAAGAACTACAATATCTGCAGGAAAAGGGACAGCCCCGTGATGTTATCATGGGAAAAACTTCGAGTCTCTCTCCGAGAAGGGAATACTTTTCCAGTGGCATCAGATCGAATGCTGGAAATGGAATGGAATCCAGATCTTGAATGAATTCTCTTGGTGAATTCTTAACTATTTTGTCCTCTTTTTTGAAATATATTCCCTTCACTCCTTCGAGATCTCTTCCAGATTCCACCCTTTCCGCAACTTCAACAATTGTTCTCTCCCCCTCTCCTATGCAGACGGCATCTACGAACTCGTTTTTAAGAGCTTTTTCGGGTTCAAAAGAAACGTGAACTCCACCGAGTATTACAAATATGTCTGGAAAAGCCCTTTTTATCTTTTTTGCGTATTCAAGCGCTGATTTAAAGGTTGGGGTAGTTGATGTAATTCCCACGATCAACGAATCCTTTATCTTTTTCAAAAAATCGGAAAAATTCAGATTTTCCACAAGATCGTCGATTATTCTGACTTTGAATCCCATCTCACGAAGGACGGATGCGAGATAGCCTAGACCTAGGGGAGGGGTGGATATTTCAAGTGTTTTTACGACTTCAACTTTTGCACTCGGATTTACAAAGGTTATCATGTCACCAATTCTGCCCAGAGGGCCTTGTTCCTTATACAACCCGGATCTGGCTTTAGATAGTCCCCGAAATAGTTGTAAGCTCTTGCCCTGCAACCGCCGCAGACATATCGGTAGTTGCAATCCCCACAACCTTCAATCTTATCTTTATCTCTTAGATCCTCGAAAACTTTATTCTTTTTCCAAAGCTCTTCGAGATCGTCAGTTCTGACATTCCCAACTACGAGCGGGAAGAATACGCAGGGGGTTATATCTCCATTTGCTTTTATTGCAAAATAAAATCTTCCAGCTCCACAGCCACCGATAAATTCAGCGAGCTGTTTAAACCTTTCTCCAGCATTAACGTTGTAGAAATGGGTAGGAATTATACCGCCATTACATTGTAGGGCAATCCTTGCAAACTGCGGAGCGGTGGAGAGAAGGCTTATGTTTGACTTGAAATTCCTTTCATAAAGCATTCTCAACAGCTTCTCTCTCTGTTCTGGGGTTATATCCGCTTCAACTATATCCCTTCCCCTTCCCGTAGGTATGAAATTGTAGTGCATAAACCAGTTTACTCCGAGTTTTTCGCAAAGTTTTATTACTTCCTCGACTTCTGCGTAATTGTATTTTGTAACCGTCATCGAAACATTTACGAAGAAACCATATTTCACCGCATTTTTTATACCCTCCAGAGTCTTGTTGAATATCCCTTTAATGCCGCGAAAAGCTTCATGTGTCTCTTTTGCTCCATCAAGACTTATCTGAAGATAGCTTACACTGCTTTCCTTCAGTTTTCTAGCAACTTCTTCGCTTATCAGTGTTCCATTTGTTGCAATTGCAACGTAAATCCCTTTTTCTGCAGCATAACTGGCCAAGTCGTATATATCCCTTCTTATTAGTGGCTCTCCACCAGAGAATGCTATTATCGTTACACCAAGCCGATCTAGGGCATCTATCGTTCTTAATGCTTCTTCTGTTGTTAATTCGTTCTCTAAAGCTTTTCCCGCAGTTGCGTAGCAGTGTCTGCATCTAAGATTACAGGCATAGGTTATATCCCATACAACTTGGAAAGGTGCACCTGGGACAAAGGGTTTTCGGAGGCCAAACTCTGCAAGACCTTTTATCACACTTGCAAGACCCTTTCGCCAGTATGGGTCTTTGAATTTCATTTTCATTTCTTCAACTGTTGCATTGAAACTTTCGGCTCCCTTTAAAAGAACAGGTTCTAGGATTTTTTCTGCAGTTTTGCACTTCCAGCAGGCATCTTTTCTACTTCCAACAAAAAGTTCAAGTGCAACTTCTAATCTGTTCTTTTTACAGTCCTCACAATAACAGGAAATTTGTTTCAGACCGAGTCTGGTGAGAGGATTGAGGAAGTATGAAAACATGGCTATTTTATCTATCATAGTAATTATGCTTCCGCAATGTTTAAATAGATTGTGATCTCAAAACTTCCCACATCAGAGGTGGGTAAATGCTAGGTGAGCTGGTGAAGGTCTTTGAAAAGCTAAAACTAAAACCCTCTGACGTTAAGATATACTCACTTCTTCTTAATAGGGAGCTAGGGGTAAGAGAGATAGCAAATGAGCTTGGTCTATCTACGAGGTTCGTAAGGGAAAGGCTTAGGGAGCTGACAAAAAGAGGAATAGTGAAAAGGAGGCTCGTTGAGGAAAGATGGCTTGGATATAGGTATGCGGCGGAAGAACCAAGAGAAGTTGTTAAAAAAATAAAGACCCAGATACTGGAGGAAATCCTAAAAATAGAAAAAATGCTTGGTAACACCTAATATGGAGAGGATATTTGCCCCTTGGCGGATAAGATATATACTTGCTCCAAAGCCCAAAAATTGTGTTTTCTGTAGTGCTTTAAAGAGCGACGAAAAAGCCGCTCTCGTTGTATACAAGGCCGATAAGAGTTTTGTGATCATGAACAGGAATCCTTATAATCCGGGTCATGTGATGGTTTGTCCAAATCGTCATGTTGCAAACCTCGAGGATCTGAGAGAAGATGAGCTTTTGGAGATCATGAAACTTACGACTCTCTCGATGAAAGCTATAAGGAACTGTATGAATCCAGATGGCTTCAATGTTGGCATAAACATTGGAAAAGTTGCCGGTGCGGGTATTGCCGAACATCTGCACGTTCATATAGTTCCAAGATGGAATGGAGATACCTCTTTTATGCCCGTTCTTGCAGACGTCCAGATAGTTCCAGAAGCGCTTGAAGAGACTTATGATAAACTAAAGAAGTCCTTTGATATCCTCAGCAATTCTTTGAAGAACAGCAGATAGAACTCCTAGCCCAAAATTGCGGTTTTTTATCCTTTGAAAAAGTTCTAGATTTTCTACCTCTATATTTGCTCCGTAATAAAAGCAGAGGATGATCTTTTTTAGTTCTTCTGCTGTTTTGGAGAGCTCGGAATTACTCTCAGCAGCTTTGTCAAAACAGTGCATGTAGTTTATGCTGCTTAAACCGTCCCTAATTGCTAGGAAGGCCAAGCAACCGGTTTCAAAAAATTCCTTACTGGCATCTTTCCTTTCCTTCTCGAGCTTTTTTGCTTTGAGATATTTGAATTTTACCCTGATTTCTAGTGGGAATTCGGATTCATCAAAATCTTCAACATCCAAGTCACCCAGTGCAATTAAGTTTTGAATTATCGATAGGTTTCTGTCGATGAGCAAAGCCTCTTTGAGCACTTTTCTTGCCTCTTCTTTCTTTCCAAGCTTTAGTAGTGCAACAGCTAAGTTGTTTAAATCTTTAACGTCTCTTCTAATTAAAATAGCTTCTTTTAAAAGTTTTTCTGCATCGTTGTAGTTTCCCAGCTTTATTTCAAGCAAACCAAGAGCAGATAGTGTTTCTGCCTTCAATCTTTCATCCTCAAAGAATTCCATCGTTTTCAAAGCATCGGTGTAGCATTCTTTTGCTTCAAAAAGTTTTCCAGAGCTATGGTACAGATTTCCAAGGTTGAAAAGACAACCTGCAACGTATCTTATCAGGCTTTCATCTTCTTGGGAAAGTCTAAGATAAATTTCCATCGCTTCTCGGTAAAATTTTTCAGCTTTTTCTAGATTTCCTAACATGTAGTTCAAATTTCCGAGTGTTCCAAGAATTCTGCCTCTCTCATGATCCTTTGCGTTTTTTAGAAGATCTTCTCCGATTTCGCAGAGTTTTGTTAAATCTCCCTCTCCAGAATTTGCAAGTCTTATGAAGTCTTCGACTTTCATCAAGAAATGTATGGACAAGCTTTTTTAATCTTCCCTCGACGTGACCATGTGAAAGTGCTGGTGCTTGACACAACACTCAGGGATGGTGAACAAACGCCTAGTGTTTCGCTCACAGTTGAGCAAAAAGTCATGATAGCAGAAGCCTTGGATTCGTTGGGAGTTGATATAATTGAGGCGGGGACTGCGATTTCTTCTAAAGGCGATTTTGAGGCAATAAAGCAGATATCCGAAAGGGGTCTGAAAGCTGAAATTTGTAGCTTTGCGAGAATAAAGAAAGAAGACATAGATGCAGCTGCAGATGCAAATGCGGATTCGGTATTTATGGTTGCGCCATCTTCCGACTACCACATTCAAGTCAAGTTTCCGGGAAAAGGAAAGGATTACGTTATAGAGAAGAGCGTGGAAGCAATTGAATACGCAAGAGAAAGGGGTTTATTGGTTGAATTTGGGGCTGAAGATGCTTCGAGAGCCGATTTAGAGTTCGTAGTATCATTGCTAAAAGCCGGGGAAGAAGCGAAAGCGGAAAGACTAACTTTTGCCGATACTGTTGGAGTTTTAACCCCGGAAAGAACTGAGCAGGTAATAAAAAGACTTAAAAGTGAGTTGAAGAGTCCAATTGCAGTTCACTGCCATGACGACTTTGGTCTTGCAACTATAAATACAATTTGTGCTGTAAAAAATGGAGCTAATGAATTTCATGCTACGATAAACGGAATAGGAGAAAGAGCTGGAAATGCTGCTCTCGAAGAAATTGTAATGGCTTTGGAGTTTCTTTACGGGATAAAGTTGGAAATAAATAAGGAAAGAATCTATCCAACTTCTAAGCTTGTCGAGAAGCTTACGAGAATTGTGGTGCCTCCCAACAAGCCAATTGTGGGGGAGAATGCTTTCACACATGAAAGCGGAATTCACACTTCAGCTCTGCTCAAGGACTCTAGAACATACGAGCCGTTACCTCCGGAGGTGATAGGAAGAAGGAGAGTAATAGTGTTGGGAAAACATGCTGGTAGAGCTAGTGTTGAAGCGACTCTTAAAGAACTGGGTTATACGGCTACTCCGCAGCAGATGGAGGAAATACTCTCAAGAATAAAGGAACTGGGTGACAAAGGAAAAAGGGTTACGGATGCAGATGTAAGAACGATCGTTGAAACTGTTTTGCAAGTTAAGAGCGAAAGAAAAGTTAAGCTAGAAGATTTTGCAATAGTAACGGGGAAGAATATAATGCCAATGGCAAGCGTTAGGCTTAGGATAAATGGAGAGGAAAAAGTTGAAACCGCAGTGGGCGTCGGGCCAGTAGATGCTGCAATCAACGCAATAAGGAAAGCCGTAAAAAGTTATGCAGATATAAAACTTGTAAGTTACCATGTTGAAGCAATAACTGGAGGTACGGACGCACTTGTAGATGTTGTAGTGCAGCTTAAGAGGGGAAATAAAACCGTAACAGCCCGCGGGGCAAGGGCTGATATTGTAATGGCATCCGTCGAAGCATTCATAGAGGGGCTTAACATGCTAATTTAATGTTTATTACTTAGATTTATTTTGCAGCAAGATTTAAATCTTGTGAGCAGTCTGCATTCAGGTGATGCGCCATGGCGGAGAACGTTATCTTGGTGGGCAAAAAACCAGTTATGAATTATGTGCTTGCGACACTCACTCAGTTAAATGAGGGAGCAAGTGAGATAACGGTTAAGGCAAGAGGGAAGGCAATAAGTAGGGCAGTCGATGTCGTGGAAATAGTGAGAAACAGATTTGTTCAGGGGCTTAAGGTGAAGAATATAAAAATAGACACCGAAGAACTAGAGTCGCAAGATGGAAGAAAAGTAAACGTTTCAACGATAGAGATAACAATTTCAAAGTAGAGAAAATTTTTAAATTTTTTGAGATTGTTTTTAATCTGTGAAAATTGGCTACTTTTGTAGTTTTACGCCGAAGGAATTGATTCATTCTGCCGGATTTCTACCCTACAGGATATTTGCGACGAATAGGCCTATATGTATGGCGTCAAGTTATATCCAGAGCTATTCCTGCTCCCAAGTTAGGGGAGCAATCGAAGAGGTTCTTAGTAACGATTTTTGCGGGTTCGTAGTAACAAGAAGTTGCGACACTCTAATGCGATTAACTGACATATTGGAATTTCTTGGAAAAAGGGCGTATAATCTCGAATTTCCGACAAAAATAGGGAATGTTGAGTATTATATGCGTGAGCTAAAAGATTTTTTAGTGGCCTTAAAGGACTGGGGAGGGGAAATAAGCTTTGAAAAGATCTTGAGGAGTATTAGGCTATACAGAATACTTGAGGAAAAAATGAAAAAGCTTTTTGAAATCAACGCTGATTACGAGGTTGCAATAAAAGTTCAGCAGCTTGAAGTTGGAAAGGCAATAGAACTTGTTGATAAAAAACTAGAGGAAGCGAAGAAGAAGGAGTCGGGAAAGAGAGTTTTAATAACTGGAAGCGTTTGCCCGTATCCGGAAGTCTATGAGTTATTTAGGGAGTCCGGTTTTTTTGTTAAGGATGATTTGTGTACGGGAAGGAGATTTTTTGATTTCAGATATCCGGAATTCGAGCCCAGAGATTTGAATAGCGCTTTAAAGTATATTGCTGAGAAATATTTTCATAAGGCGCCTTGCCCCACAAAGCATTACGGTGAAGATTACAGATTTGAATACGTTTTAAATTTGGCAAGAGATTGTGATGCAGTGGTCTTTTTGCTTGTAAAATTCTGTGAACCGCACTTTTTCGACTTTCCTCAGTTGAAGGAAAAACTTGAAGAATTGGGAAAGAAAGTTGCTTTGATCGAGATAGAGTTTCCCTTGGTATCCACCGAACAAATAAGAACAAGAATTGAGGCTTTAAAGGAGGCGATCGAATGAAAAGGTTGAGGATGTCTGAAAGAATGAGAGATTTGATGGCCGGTTATTACATGCTTGGCCACACTGCGGAATTCAGGGCTTGGATAACGAGCGGGGCTCCTGTTGAGATTCTTTATGCAATGGACGTGTATCCCGTTTATCCGGAAAACCATGGGGCGCTAATCGGAGCTGCGAAATTGGGTTCGTATTTTTCCGAATTTGCCGAAAAAAGAGGATTTTCTCGTGATCTCTGCTCGTATGCTAGATGTGATATAGGTTGTGTGTTTGCTGGAACGAGCCCAATTGGCGGATTGCCCAAACCAAATTTTCTGTTTGCCTGTAACAATATATGTAATACTGTTGTGAAGTGGTATGAAGTCTTGAGCAGAATTTTCAAGGTTCCACTTTTTGTTCTCGATATGCCCTTCATAAGGAAGGAGTTGAAAGAATCCCATATACTTTATGTTGAGGAGCAATTGTATGATTTCATAAAGTTTGTGGAAAAATTAACGGGTAATCCTCTAGATGATTCAAAACTGAGAGAAGTTGCAATCAAATCGGTAGAGGCCGTTAACCTTTACGGTGAATGTCTGAGAATGGCAAAAAATAGACCTTCACCGATGACGTGTTTTGATGCTTTTATAAACATGGCTCCAATAGTTTGTCTTCGAGGGACAGAGCATGCTGTAAACTTTTATAGAGAAATGAAGAGAGAATTAGAAGATAGGGTTAGAAATGGGGTTTCCGCAATAGAGAACGAGAGAATAAGGTTGCTGTGGGACAATATTCCTATTTGGTACCGTCTCAGGTGGCTTGGGGAATTCTTTGAAAAGAGAAACGTTTGCCTTGTTGCTGACACTTATACGAACGCTTGGACCGGTTTTGAGATCGTCAAAAGTTCCGATGTAGTATCAAGTCTCGCAGAAGTTTATACTTTATCGTATCTGAACATCGGAATCGATAGAATGGTGGAAATAATAGAGGGACTAATAGATTTCTATGAGGTCGACGGTGTTGTTATGCACTCCAATAGAAGCTGCAAGCCCTATTCATTTGGCCAGTATGAAATCCAAAAGAAACTTAGTGTTCCTTCGGTTATAATAGAGGCAGATATGGTAGACGAGAGAGCATTCAGCGAAGCACAAGTTGTTACAAGGCTTGAGGCTTTTCTTGAGAGCTTATGATTTTCGCGGGAATAGATATAGGTTCCCTCACGGCAAAGTGTGTGGTGGTTCGGGATTCCAAGATTTTGGCTTATAGCATTCAGAAAGTGAAACCAAATTTGGAAGACACGGCACAGGAGGTATTTCAAGAGGCTTTAAAAATTGCTGGTTTGGAGAGAAGAGCCGTTTCAAAAGTTTTTTCAACTGGTTATGGCAGATATCAGGTTAGATTTGCCGAAAGGGCTGTAACTGAAATAACCTGCCATGCAGTAGGAGCGCATTTTTTGATTCCGACTGTTAAAACTGTAATTGACATAGGGGGGCAGGATAGTAAAGTCATAGCAGTAGAAGAAGGGAAAGTTTTAAGTTTTGCTATGAACGACAAATGTTCGGCTGGAACTGGAAGGTTTCTCGAAGTAATGGCGAATGCATTGAATTTGAAATTGGAACAGCTCGGAGAAATAGCATTAAGAGCAAAAAAGAAAATAACGATCTCTTCTACCTGTACAGTCTTTGCGGAATCAGAAGTTATAAGCTATATTTCATCGGGAGAGGAAATTGAGAATATAGTTGCTGGTATATGCGACGCGATTGCAAGCAGGATTGTTGGCTTGGCCAATAGGGTCGGTGTAAGAGAAGACGTTGTACTTACAGGCGGTGTAGCGAAGAACTTGGGTGTGAAAAAGGCACTTGAGGAGAAATTGGGGTTGACAATAAAGGTTCCGGAGGAACCACAGATCGTTGGAGCACTTGGGGCTGCAGTGTTGGCGATGAAAAGTTGGGAAAAAGTTAATTAGCATCCTGAAGAAAAAATTTTTATGAAGTTCAGAGAATTCGCCGAATTCTGTGAGAGCATCGAAAAGATAACCTCAACTCTCGAATTAACTGCAAGAATATCAGAGTTCATTCGTAAGATTGAAGATGAACAGGATCTTTACAATGTCGTTTTATTCATAATGGGCAGGATTTATCCTACTTGGGATGAGAGAGAGCTCGGTGTTGGAGTTGGATTATTGTATGAAGCTTTAGAAAATGTTAGCGGAAAAAAGAAAGGAAGAATAGAGGACTTGGTTAGGGAGTTGGGGGATCTCGGTCTTGTAAGCGCTAGACTTGTTGGCGAGAGAAGCATGCTAACGCTTGAGTTCGAGGAGCTGACAATAAAGCGCTTGAGGGAGATATTTGATGAGATCTCTGGCCTTACTGGAGAAGGTAGCAGAAAGAGAAAAATTCTACTTCTAACCGGTCTTTACGGGCAGTCGACACCTCTTGAGGCCAAGTATATAACTAGACTCATAATGAACGAGATGCGCTTGGGGGTGGGGGAAGGGATTGTAAGAGATGCAATTGCAAGGGCATTTGGAGTTAGCGAGGAAATCGTTGAAAGGGCTTATATGATAACAAACGACTTAGGAAAAGTTGCAGTAATAGCCAAAAAGTACGGGAGAAAGGGACTGGAAGAGTTAAAGGTTCAGCTTGGAATTCCAGTAAAAATGATGCTTGCCCAAGTTGCAGAAAGTTTCGAAGAAGCTATAAGGAGTGGTAACATAGCTGTTGAGTGGAAGTTCGATGGCAGCAGAGTTCAAATTCACTGGGGGAATGGGATTCTGAAGATTTACTCCAGAAAACTTGAAAACGTTACAAATGCTCTGCCCGAAATAGTTGAGGAAGTGAAGAAGAATGTAAAAGAGGGCGTTATTCTAGATGGAGAGGTAATAGCCGTTAAAGATGGAAGACCAATGCCTTTCCAGCACGTTCTTAGGAGGTTTAGGAGAAAGCATGATGTTTTAAAGATGGTGGAGAAGATTCCACTCCAGCTTTACGTTTTCGACGTACTGTATGCCAACGGGGAAGTAATAGATATGCCGCTGAAGGAGAGGAGGAATATACTAAAAGAATATGTAAACGAATCCGAAAGACTAAAGATAGCCGAACAGATTATAACCGATGAAAAGGGGACGATAGAGAGAATTTTTAATGAGGCGGTAAATGCTGGGCATGAGGGCGTGATGTTAAAGAACCCTAGTTCCCCTTATATCCCCGGAAAGCGTGGAAAGCACTGGCTAAAACTGAAATCGGTTATGGAAACACTTGATCTAGTCGTTGTAGGTGGAGAATGGGGAGAGGGGAAGAGGAGTCATCTTATCAGCTCCTATGAGCTTGCATGTCTTGATACGACCACTGGAAAACTCCTGAAAGTTGGAAGGGTTGCAACAGGGTTTACGGATGAAGATCTCGAAGAACTTACGGAAATATTTAAGCAGATAATAGTTTACAGACACGGCAAGATTGTGGAATTTCTACCGAAATACGTTTTTGAGGTTGCTTATCAGGAGATCCAGAAAAGTCCGAAATATGAAAGTGGTTATGCACTCAGGTTCCCCCGCTTCATAAGGCTCAGGGATGACAAAGATGTAAACGAGGCCGATACAATTGAGAGAATCGAGAAATTGTATGAGCTTCAGACTAAGAAGACATAAGGGCAGTGAGCACTCCATGACAATTGCATGCGGTGACTACGACTATTTTTTCAACTTTTCTTGCTTCCTCTAGTAAGGATGCAAAGTCTTTTCCATTTATTGCCCCAATTCCTGGGGAAAGTTGATGGCTAATTAGAATCTTTGCTTCTGGACAAGCAAATCTAAGAAGCTCATACATCGGACAAGGTCTTTTTATTTTTGTTACCGGGCAGATTTCTGGAGAAGAGCAGTTATCAAGGCAGATTTTATCCCTGTTGTAGCTGACAACTATACTTCCTGTTCCAACTGAGACTATTACCCTTGCAGGAATACCAGAGAGAATTTCGTTAACTTTTTCATTCCAGGGTATGAATTTGTCTTTCAAAGCTTCCGCTGCTACATGAATTGGAGCTGTTGGAAAAATCCATTCAGGTTCGAATTTTTTCACGAATTTTTCTAAATCTTTTGCTTCCGCTTTCACGAACTTCTCTTTGAATTTCCTTGCAGCTGCACATTCATCACTTGGGTCTATGATTATAAAATCCCTCTTTCTTAAAAGCAGGTATTCAGCGGCTTTTAGGCCAAACTTTCCTCCTCCGACAATTAGGTCCATGTCTAATTTACTCTAGCAGAAAAATAAAGATTTTTGATTTATACTAGACGGTACTTTTTTCCGGCATCTAGTTCACCGTTGTAAGCAACTTTGGGCAAAATAATTTTTCCAATAGCTGAAATCGCGAATATTTTTGCAATATCCCCTGGTATAAAGGGCAGAGAACCGATAACTAGTAATTCTAGCATCGAAACACTCATTCCAGTCCAAAGATATAGCCAGAGACAGCCCAGCCCGTGGATTATTCCGAAATTTGCAAACAGCAACAGGGGGAATAGTGTTAGTAGAAACCTTGAAGCAATGTATCTATCAACGAAATAGCCTATAAAGAATGCGGAGATTACGAAACCAACTAAATATCCCCCAGTTGGCCCGAAAAAGGCTGCAAAACCACCTTTGAATCCAGCAAACCATGGAACCCCTAATGCACCAAAGAGAACGTAAAATGTCTGAGATAAGGCCCCCCAGTTTCTTCCTAAAATTATTGCAGTCAGAAAGACTGCAAAAGTTTGCATAGTTATTGGAACTGGAGTCCATGGGAGATGTATGCGGATCTGGGCACATATACCTGTAAATGCGGCGAATGTGAGAGCTAATAATATCTTTTGCTCAAAGCCCGCTTCATATCTCCATCTGAAAAAGTTTACCCTCGAAAATTCCATGTCAATTTTTGAGGAATTGGAAAATTAAAAATTTTCCTTTTTAGCCAATGCGAGATCACCTCAGCAGATTGTACAATTTCGAACAAATTTCTAAAAATTCATCGGAAAATCTATCTCTTGGTCTTTTAATTGGAACTTCGACGATTTTCTTTACTTTTGCGGGTCTTTTTGATAAAACCAATATCCGGTCTGCTAAATAAACGGCTTCTTCGATGCTATGGGTAACATATACTATGGTCTTTTTGGTTTCTTGCCAAATCTTTACAACTTCCTCTTGCATTTCCAGCCTTGTCTGGGCATCAAGGGCGCTTAACGGCTCATCCATTAGAAGAAGTTCTGGATCACAAACTAGGGCTCTTGCTAGAGCCACTCTCTGCTTCATTCCCCCAGAAAGCTCATGCGGGTATTTATATTCAAAGCCGGCAAGTCCAACGATTTCGATCATCTTTTTTGCAATTTCTAGGAGTTTCTCTTTTTTTAATCTCTTTACCTCGAGACCGAAAACAATATTTCCTATGACATTTCTCCATGGGAAGAGCGCATAATCTTGAAAAACCATCACTCTATCTGCACTTGGTCCCTTTATTTCTCTACCTCTTAGCAACACTTTTCCCTCATAGCTTTCAAGTCCTGCAATTATCCTAAGAAGGGTGGTCTTTCCACAGCCACTTGGACCTATTATAGAAAAAAATTCTCCCTCATTTACTGAGAAATCAATTCCATCGAGAACGAGGACGTCCCCAAATTTTTTTCTCAGTCCCTTGATTAACAAGATTTCACTCAAATACCAGCCCCCTCCTCCATTTCAGAGCTTTCTGCTCTAAAATCCTATAGAATCTGTCTAGGAGCATTCCTATCAAACCTATTGCAAGCATGTACGATATAACGATTTCGGGGGCATGATAAAGTCTTGCAATCTCTATTTGATATCCAAGACCATATGCGGAGACACCGAATAGCTCAGCCGCGACCACACACATCCATGCAACTCCTGAACCAACTCTTATTCCTGTAAAGATTGAAGGCATGGCGGCAGGTATTATTATCTTCGTTAATACATCCTTTTTTTTCGCTCCCAGAGTCATGGCTGCTTCGATGAACCTTATTTCAACATTAGCAACTCCATTTCTTGTGTTTAGCAAAATTGGAAAGAAAGACCCAATGAAAATTATGAAGGCAGCTGCCGCATGTGTCAGCTTAAGTAATAGAATTGCGATCGGAATCCATGCAATTGGAGGTATGGGTCTTAATAATTCGAGTATAGGGAACAGTAGAGCTTCAATTTTTTTTGAATATCCCATTAGAAGCCCTATTGAGATTCCAAGTACTAATGCTGTGAAAAATCCAAGAAAGTAGTGGTAGATGCTGTATAGGATATCAGTAGGGAGATAAAAGCTCGGATCTTGGCCTAAAATTAGCTTTAGAAAAGTTGGAATCACTTTGGAAGGTGGAGAAAACAGAAATGGATCTTTTATAAAGAACCAGTAAAACGCTTCCCAAAAGCTCAAGAAAAGAAATATAGAAATGATTGTAAGAAATATCATAGTAGTCCTAGCTTCTTCTTTATTTCTGGAACGATTTTTAGGGCCTCCGTGTAAATCGTTGCATCAACTATTTCTCTAGCATTTAACTTAACAATATTTCCATTCAAATCCCTCGTCATTCCGAGTTTGTACTGAATTTCACATAGCTCCTCAAGTCCGTTTAACCAGGTCTCGTTTCTTGGATCGGTCTGAAAGTTTGTAGAGCCTGGAAATTCTCTTGCAACTTTTTCATCGATTTTTAACCATTTTTTAATTATCTGTACAACTTCTTCTTTGTTCTCCTCCTTCTTTAGGTATTCGCTTGCAATTATGTGCAAAGCAACAAATTTGACCGCAAGATCCCTTTTCTCCCTGATGAAGTCTCCTCTCATAAGCAGGACGCAACAGGGGTGCATTGGCATCATTTCACTGGAGTTAATTACTATCTTTCCATAGCCTTCGTGAATTGCTATATATGGAGCAGGATCGGGAACAAACGCCAATTCTACTGATTTCGTTCTCAAAGCTTCCCTTATCTCCGCCGCTCCAGTTGCCGATAGTATCTCTGCGTTTACCCCGTTATTTTTTAACCATCTGTTCAGTATGGTCCACTGAAGCGAGCCTGGTGGGTAAGTCATTATCTTTTTCCTCTCCAGAGACTTTGGTCCCGTGTATTCAAATTCGGGCGTTGAAATCAGCGATGAACCCTCAACGTTGGCGACTGCTACTATCTTTGCATCAAAACCTCTTGAAAATATCGACAGTGGTGGCGCCGCACCAACATAGGCGATTTCATGCTGTTTTGCGGAAAATGCCTCCATCTGTGGTGGTCCGGATGGGAAAGATGTTAGCTCGATTTTTTTACCTAAAATCTTTTCATCCCATCCTTTTTCAACTATAACGAAGAGAGCGGTGTGATGCCATCCGGGTTGATAACTAACTCTTATCTCCCCCTTCTCCTGAACGCAAAGCAGAAGCGCTGTAACAACAATTAGGAAGATCAGCTTTTTCATAAGTTTAAGTAGATACCACGAATAAAAATTTTTCCTTATTGACAAAAAAATCTTCCTTTATAGGAAAATTTAAAAATACTTTTTCCCCAATTGTATCATGAACTCAAAGGACCTGATAGTTTCACTTCTCTTGGATGACGAATTTGGAAAAAGACTGGAAAGGCTGATAAAAGAGGATCTAAAGATGAATGTAAGAGAATTTGCTAGGAGAATTGGTTTATCCGAGAGTACTTTATATAAGTTGATTTCGGGCAAAAGAAAGCCGAATTTAAGGACTTTGAGGCAAATTGCTCAGGGAATTGAGGAAATACTACACAAAAAAGATTATTTTGTGGCTGTTATAGCCTCAAGAGCTGTATTGAATGCCTTAACGACCTATGAGATCGATATTGACGGAAAGAAAATCGCTATAAGAGAGTATTCGGCAAACTCTTTTGAAGAGGCAATAATTTCTGCAATAAGGGCTGAAAGAGATGGAGCTAGGGCAATAGTATGCGCACCGATTTTGAGTCCTACCATCGAGAAAATGGTTAGCATACCAATAGTTACAATACTACCAAGGGAAGATTTGATTAGAGCAATCGAGACAGCTGCGCGTAAGGTTGTATCGCGGTAAGTTTATCTGCAGGAGAATCGAGAGGAGAATATGGTTTCGATTGAGGAAGTCTACCACGTTTCCAGATTGGCAAAGTTGATGATAACGGATGAAGAAGCCCAGAGGTTCAGAAAAGAGTTTGAAGAGATACTTTCATACTTCGATATCCTTGACGAAATCGATGAAAGCATTCCTCCAACTTTTCACGTTCTCGCGATTAGCAACATTTTTAGGGAAGATGTAGCAAAAAAGGGTCTTGAACAAAGCGAAGCGATACTAAACAGCCCTAGGAAGGAGGAAGGGTATTTTGTTGGTCCAAAGGTGGTAGAATGAAAGTTTTTGAATGGAAAAACTTAGTAAACGAAAAAGGATGTTTTGAAGCAGTAAGTGAGCTTATAGACAGAATTGAGAAGAGCAAACTTAACGCATACATAACCATATGCAAGGATGAGGCGTTGAGGCTGGCCAGAGAATACGATAGGGGTAATTTGAAAGGAAAACTTGCGGGGATACCCGTGGCCGTTAAGGATAACATTACGACAAAGGGAATAAGGACAACCTGCGCATCCAAAATGCTCCTGAACTATATACCTGTTTTTGACGCTCATGTGGTTGAAAAATTGAAATCCGAAGGAGCTATAATAATCGGAAAAACGAATATGGACGAGTTTGGAATGGGGACAACGACCGAAACTTCCTATTTTGGAGTTGTTAGAAACCCATATGACTTAAACAGGGTTGCTGGGGGGAGCAGTGGTGGTAGCGCAGCGGCGGTTGCAAATGATGAGGCAGTTCTAGCTCTTGGAAGTGATACTGGGGGTAGTATAAGGTGTCCTGCAAGCTTTTGTGGTATATATGGCTTGAAACCAACTTATGGGCTTGTTTCGAGATACGGTTTAATCCCATATGCAAATTCGCTTGAACAAATAGGTCCAATGGCTGAAAGTATAGAAGATCTTGCTTTGCTTTTAGAGGTAATTGCTGGAAGGGATGAAAAAGATTCAACCAATTCAGGGAGAGATTTTATCTTTAAAGAGGAGAAAGTTGAAAGAATTGGGATAATAAAAAACATGGATGCCAGTGAGGAAGTAATGGACAAGTTTTATGAGGTTATGAGCAATTTTGAATACAAGGAAATTGAGTTTCCATCTCTAAAGTACTCCCTTGCATCTTATTACATTATAGCAATGAGCGAAGCATCATCAAACCTCGCAAGATATGACGGGGTTCGATACGGTCATTTTTCTCCAGTTTTAACTTCTTGGAGCGACTATTATTCGAGAGTTAGAGCAGAAGGTTTTGGAATAGAGGTAAAGAGGAGGATAATGTTGGGAAGTTATGCATTGTCTGCCGGTTATTATGGAAAATACTATCTGAAAGCCTTGAGAGCGAGAACTCTGATAATAGAGGATTTCAAAAAAGCTTTCGCGAGATTTGATGTTCTTGTATCTCCAACAATGCCGTCCCTTCCATTCAGAATTGGAGAATTGAAAGATCCACTGACTATGTACAAGATGGACGTTAATACCGTGCCGGTAAACTTGGCGGGTCTCCCAGCGCTGAGCGTTCCAATAGGCTTTGTTAGAGGTTTACCAGTAGGGATGCAGATAATCGGGAATTACTTTGAAGAAAATAAACTCCTCAGCTTTGCAAAAATAATTAAAGAAAATATTTAACAAGAAGAATATCTACTTAAACTACTCCTGCTCCTTATATGCTTTTAATACGGCCTCTACTATTTTATCTCTCGCTTCCTTGCTTACGGGATGGAAAAGATCTTGATAACTGCCGTCTTTACCTTTCTTACTTGGCATGCTTACCCAAAGGCCTTTCTCGCTCTCGATTATTTTTAAACCCTTCACAACAAACTCATTGTCCAAGCTAACCGATGCATATGCTTTCACACTACTATCTCCCCTCGTTTTATATATTCTAACCTCAGTTATTTCCGCCAATTTCATCCTCCTCCGATTTTCTTCTTAATACATGTTTTGTACGCAATTTACATTTCCGGTCTAGCATTACCTTTCATCCCTCCCCTCCTATGCCAATTCGGGGCCCAAGCCTCATTCCCGCGGGTCTTTGCGGGCTATTTTAAATACCATTGGTTTACGCGGGAATGTTCAAGTGATTACCCAGAGGGGATATTTAAAACTTTTGTCTAGTTCATCAAAAACATATTCTAGTTTTTCTAGACTTACTTTGAAAAATATCATTAATAAATATTTAAATAAATTATTAAAATACTTGACGAAAGAAATTAATTCAGTCTTTATATAGTAACATTATGAGAGCAGTCTGGAAGGGTTCGATAAGTTTCGGGCTGGTTTCCATACCTGTGAAGGCTTATAATGCTACCAATCCGAAAGAAGTACGATTTTCTCTCCTTCATTCAAAAGATGGAGGGAAAATAAGGTATAGAAAATTCTGTGAGAAGTGTAAAGAAGACGTTTCGGATGAGGAAATCGTTAGAGGTTACGAGATTGCGAAAAACGAGTATGTAATACTAACGGAGGAGGATTTGGAAAAAATACCATTAAAGAGCGTAAAAAGCATCGAAATAAAGAGATTCTTCGATCCGATTGAGCTTAGGGAAATATACTATAGCAGTTTCTATTACGTTGTTCCCGATAAGGGTGGGGAGAAGGCTTATGCGCTTCTCAGAGAAGCGATGAGAGCAACGAATTTGATGGGAATTGGAAAGATTGGAATGAGAGGAAAGGAAGGAATAGTGGCTCTTAAATGGTTTAATGGTGGGATTGTAATGGCAGGTCTGCATTATGTCGACGAGATAAGAAATCCAAAAGAAATCCCAAACTGGGGAATTGATGTTGAAATTAGCGAAGAAGAATTGGATTTGGCAAAAAAGCTGATAATGGCTATGAAGAAGCCTTTAAATCTTGAAGAATTTAGAAACGAGTATAAAGAAGCCTTGCTTAAATTAATAGATGCGAAGCTTGCTGGAAGAGAGATAATAACTGCTGCCGAAGAAGTTCCGTCAGCAAAATCTCTTATGGAGGCTTTGAAGGCAAGTCTTGAAGCTGTAAAATGAGCTGGTTTGAAGAAAGAATAAGTCCAATGCTTGCAGTTAGAGGAAAACCTTTTAGTAGTCCGGAATATATATACGAAATAAAGTGGGATGGGACTAGGGCAATAGCATTTGTCGATCTCAAGAATGAAAGGATAAGAATTCAAAATCGCAGACTGATGGAGATAGCATACAGATATCCCGAGCTAGATCTGCTCGATTTTGTTAAAGAAAGCGCAATTTTGGATGGGGAGATAGTTGTCTTTGAAGGAAAATTACCATCATTTTACTTGTTGCAGAAAAGGGAACATGTAGACAGTAAGCTCAAGATAGGAATTTTGTCAAAAATTTATCCGGCGAATTATTTTGTCTTTGATGTCCTATATACTGAATCTTTGGGATGGTTGACTTCTGAAAAGATAGAGAAGAGGAAGGAAATTTTATCAAGGATTGCCCTGAATTCAAAAAGAGTCGCTCTTACGGACTTTATCGAAGAAGGGGGAGAGGATATTTATGAAAAGGCTGTAAAGCTCGGAATTGAAGGAATAATTGCAAAGAAAAAAGAAAGCCCTTACTTAATCGGAAAAAGGTCAAAGTTTTGGATAAAGATGAAGAAAAGAAAAACGATAGACTGTGTAATTGTCGGATGGTTGGAAGGAGAAGGAAAAAGAGAAGGATTTTTCGGTTCTCTGATTTTGGCATTGAAATCTGGGGATTCTTATGTACATGTAGGACAGGTTGGGACGGGGTTTACTTCCGAATTTATAGAATGTTTTTATAAAAAACTTTTGGAAATAGAAACAAACCAGCCATTTTTTGAAATTAGAGCAAAAGGAGTTCACTGGTGTAAACCTGTTTATGTATGCGAAGTGGAATACCTAGAAGTTACGAGCGATTTGAAGCTACGCGCCCCAGTATTTGTGAGGCTGAGAAATGATAAAAGCCCAGATGAATGCCTATTACAAGAGCTCGAATAATTCTTGTTGAGTAGAGAAAAATTTAAATCCAGACTACATGCTCAGCATATCAAAAGTTTGCTGTTGTGAGAGCATGATGATAGAGAAACTGGAAGAGAGAAAGGATCAGCTTGAGAAGGAGCTTCAAGAATTCATAAAGAGGAGGGATGAACTGAATCAAATAGCAAGAGAGAGTGCAAATAGGAGGGATGAACTCAACAAGGAAGTGAAGGAACTTGTCAACAAAGTGAAGGAGCTAAGATCTAAAAGAGACGAACTTAACAAAAAAGTCAGAGAGCTGAAAGCGGAGAAAAATGAGCTCTATAAAGAAATCGACAAACTCTACAAGGAGTTGGACGAGCTTAGGAAGAACATAGACAAGGGAGGCAGACCTTTGGGTGAAATTGAGAAGGAAATAAGGAGACTGGAATTCAGACAACAGACAACAGTTATGACTATAGAGAAGGAAAGGGCACTTATAGAGAGGATATCAAAATTGAAAAAAGAACTTGAAGAAAGAAAGGCCCAGCTCGAGAAACATGAAGAGTTCAGAAAACTAATCTCTAGAATAAGGGAGCTTAAAGATAGAGTTAGAGTTCTGGCCAGTGAAATAAAAGCCTACAGTGATGAAGCTGATAAATATCATGCCGAGATGACTGCCTTGGTGAATCAGCTCGATGAGAAAAGGAAGCTTGCGGACGAGATGCATGCAAAGTTCCTAGAGAGTAGAAAAGAAGCCGATAAGTGCCATGAAGAAGCTTTGAAGAGGAAAAGAGATATAAGGGATCTTGAAAAAGTAATAAAAACCCTCAAATCTAGGCAGTATAAGACAAAAGAGCAGCTTGAAAGAGAAGAATTGATAAGAAAAGCAAAGGAAATCTACGAAATGTTCAAGAGAGGAGAAAAGATAGACACAGAGGATTTGCTTATACTTCAGAGAGCCGGTCTGATCTGAATTCGTATCCCATTTTTAGAGCTTTTAAGTTCATTTCGGGATTTTTCATAGTTTCTTTTATTACTTCTTCAACGTGTTGCAATTTGAATGGCAAGTCAAATAAGGCTAGAAGAATACCCACCATTACTACATTCGCTGCAACAGAATCTCCCAGCTTTGCAGCAATCTCCGATGCTGGAACTATGTATACGTTTTTTGCAATTTTCTTCAAGTTCTCGGCAATCTCATCAAGTTCTGGATATTTAGCGAGGCCAATGGTGACTGAGGGAGGTATTACTTTCTTTGAGTTAAGAACCACGTTGCTTTTTTTTCCTATGTATTTCGCATATCTAAGTGCTTCCAATGGTTCGAGTGCTAAAACTATGTCAGCTGAACCATCAGGAATTAAGGGTGATGAGACATCCCCTATCCTGACATGGACTTCCACACTGCCCCCTCTCTGGGCCATACCGTGTGTTTCGGCTGTTATTACGTTTAAACCGGCTTTCATGGCGGATCTGGCTATTAGGTGAGCAGTAGTTATCGCTCCCTGTCCTCCAACTCCAACTACAAGAATGTTGAGTTTCACGTCGGAAAGAAATTTTCAGATTTTTAAAACTTGCTAAAGTCAAAATTTAAATTTCGGAGGTATTGTTGTGCATTTCAGCGGTAGACACAAAACAGTTGTAGGTGGGAGGGAGGGTTTAAAGATAGTTAGCAGGATACTTAAACATGAAAAAGTAAAAAGAGTCATTTTTGGACAAATTGAGGCAAAAGGTTCGAGGTCGGGTCATGGTTTGAGATTTAAAATTACTAGAATCGACTTGAAAGGAAACATAAGAGCAATTCTCTCTCATGGTTCCTCTAATCAAGAAATACTTATAATAACCAAAGCTTCGAGCAGAGAGGAAGGTGAGAGGATTGCTAAGGAGATAATGGAACTTTTGGTTTGAGGTGAATTAAAATCCCTTTTCCCAGCTTTTTAATTGAAACGAGCTCCATCTCTACCGGTTTTTCAAATGACCTACCATCGCATATAGTCGGCGAGTTTGAGCCGCCAATGAAAATTGGGGCAAAGTAAATGAATACGTCATCTACCAGTGCTTCAGATATTAGGGAAGAGATTAATGTTCCCCCGCCCTCGACTAAAAGTTTTCTTATACCTCTCTTGTAGAGATATTCCATAAGTAATTTCAGATCAACTTTTTCCTCACCAAAAACGACAACTTCGGCTTTTTTTGAAATTCTTTCAATTCTTTCTTTACTGGCAATCTTAGCAACTGCTACTATAGCTTCCTCTTTTAGAACTTCCGAATCTTCTGGAATTCTGCACTTGCTGTCCACTATCACTTTTATTGGATTGGGTTTCAATCCATTCCAGGTCCTTTTTTTCCTCAATTCCTCGCTTTTAATATTAAGTTTGGGATTGTCTGCCAAAATGGTGCCAATTCCGACCATTATGGCGTCAACGCTCGCTCTTAACTCGTCCACTCTTTTTAAATCTTCTTCACATGAAATTCTGAGCTGGACTCTTTGTTCGTTGCTAATTTTGCCATCTATACTTGAAGCGACGTTTACGATAACGTATGGTCTCATGAAATTAGAATGGAAGATAGATTAAACTTTTTATCTCCAGAGACTTTTGCGATTGTGCAAGTATTGTATTTATTCGTTTCAATAGTATTAGCATTGACACTTGCGAGAAAAATTGGAATTGGATTCTCTTTGTTGATAGCATCTCTCATCTTGGGAATTTTAACGCTTGGAATTGGCTGGAAACTTTTTACCTGCTTTCTTCAAATCCAAAGCTTTGAAATTATGCTGCTGGTTTTCTTGACATATACACTTGCAAATCTAATGGACAAACTCGGAATGCTTGAAAAGCTATCGAAATCTCTTGAGCAATCTTTTGGATCGGTCAGCATTTTTTTGATTCCCCTGCTTATAGGACTCATCCCAATGCCTGCTGGGGCACTAGTTTCAGCTTCAATGCTATCACCTCTAACCAAAGACTCAAAAATCGGTCCAGAAAGAATAACGATTATAAATTATTGGTTTCGTCATATTTGGACTCCAGTTTGGCCTCTTTACCCTTCTGTAATTATTGCTTTAGTGGTATTAGGAATGCAATATGAAGAATATCTTTTTTCAACTTTTCCAATAGCCATTGTTTCTTTTTTACTAGGTTTAACCTTACTGAAGGATCTAAATTTTGAATTTAGAGCAGAAGGGCTGAAAGAAGCTTTTATTAACATTTATCCAATTTTGACGCTCTTAATGATCTATTTGATTTTTAAAAATCTTATAGTGGCAGTTATATTCTCAATTCTTATTGTGATACTCCATAAAAAGGTAGGGATTGAAGATTTGAAATTAGTTATCAAAAAAGCGTTCGATTTAAGAATTCTGACTCTTGTGTTTGCTGTAATAGGTTATAAGAATATAATCGAATTCAGCAATTCTGCCGAAGCACTTTACAAGGAGATTAGCTTCATGCCAGTAGAATTGACGGCTTTTGTATTATTCTTTTTAGTTGGTTTTTCAACCGGTATAGAGCTGAGTTACTCTTCTATTGCCTTACCAATATTTCGGGAGTTTGCAGAACATCCAGGAAATCTACTTCTTATGATCTCTGCCGGATTTTTTGGTGTGATGTTATCCCCGTTGCATTTATGCTATGCCTTGACTGTGGAATTCTTTAGAGCCGAACTTGGAAAGTGTTATAGAATTTTGTTGACCCTTGTGGTTCCCGCACTTATTTCTTCTTATATCTTCCATCTTCTTTTCTCTTTCTTTCTATGACTGACTTTCATTGGAAGTTTTTATGTATCAAAATGCTCCGGCCGGGATTTGAACCCGGGGCAGGGGCTCGAGAGGCCCCTATGTTTGACCGGGCTACACCACCGGAGCTCATTGTTGCTATCTTCCAAGGTTTTTAAAACTTTTCACTAATTCTCTTATAACCGAAACCTCCTCGTTTGTGGCGAATAGGCAGAGAATAGAAGGCAGTTCACGAAAAGAAATTCTAAGGCAGAAGGTCAAAAGCTTTAAATAATTTTGGATAATTTAACTTTAATCGAAATGCAGGTTGTCAAGGCCTAAAGTCTCCTTACAACTGAAAGCCTCGCCCTTCAGGGCGGGGAGGAGGTCAGGGTGGAAAATTTGCCCCTTAAGGTGGAGGTGATGCACCATGAAATTGGCAATTGCTGGGTCTGCCGGTAGAATGGGAAGGCTGGTCGTGAAGCATGCGATAAATGAAGGGTTGAATGTGGTTCAAGCCTTCGATATCGTCGAAGTGGGGAGAGATGCAGGTGAATTAGCTGGAATCGGAAGTATTGGTGTAAAGATTGAGAACGATATAGAAAAGCTAGATGCTGACGTATTAATAGATTTCACCAATCCTGAAGCTTGTCTAAAAAATGCAAAAGTTGCATCCCGGAAGGGAGTTAGGTTAGTCATTGGAACCACTGGTTTCAATCGAGAACAGAGAATTGAACTTGAGGAAATATGTAAGAGGGTTCCTTCGGTGGTATCTCCAAACTTTAGTCTGGGGGTGAATGCCTTTTTTAAAATAGTGGAGTTTGCAGCATCCCTTCTGTATGAATACGATGTCGAAATTTTCGAGATTCATCATAAGCACAAGAAAGATTCTCCCAGTGGAACTGCGATAAGAACTGCTGAAATGGTGAAAAAGATTCTTGCAGAAAGAGGTAGGAATTTGGAGCTGAAGTTTTGTAGAGAAGGCAAAAGGGAGAATGAAATAGGTGTTTTCGGGATAAGGGGGGGAGACGTAGTTGGAGAACACTTTGTAATGTTTTTTGGTGAAGGGGAGAGAGTAGAAATTATACACAGAGCAACAAGCAGGGACTGCTTTGCAAGGGGAGCTATAATTGCCGCGAA